>NZ_DFRG01000283.1:0-27677 GCF_002378135.1 Thioclava sp. UBA3469 | reverse complement strand
CGTCGATGGCGATACGCTGGTGGTCCAGAACACGCGGGTGCGGCTTTTCGGGATCGATGCGCCGGAGGCGAAGCAAAGCTGCAAGACGGCGCAGGGTGTGCGCTGGGCCTGCGGTCGGGCGGCCACGGCGGAGTTGCGGCGGCTTGCGGGGCAGGGGGTGCGCTGCTCGGGCGATGAGGAAGATCGCTACGGGCGGCTGATCGCGGTCTGCCGGGCAGGCGGGCGCGACCTGAATGCCGAGATGGTCGCGCGCGGGGCGGCCTTCGCCTATCGGAAATATTCGCGAGATTACGTGTCGCAGGAGGACCGGGCGCGGCGCGCGGGGCTCGGCGTCTGGCAGGGCGCGGCGGAGCGCCCCGCAGAGGTCCGTGCAGCGGCCAAGGTGCAGAACCCGCCGGGAAATTGCGCGATCAAAGGCAATATTTCCGGGCGCGGACGGCTCTATCATCTGCCGGGCACGCGCGCTTATGCCGCCACGCGGATCAACGAGGTCAAGGGCGAGCGGTGGTTCTGCTCGGAAGCCGATGCAAAATCGGCCGGATGGCGTCGCGCGGGCGGCTGATTTGATGCGCATCAAGGTGGGACGAGTCGCGCTGGCCTAATGTCGACCCGACAGCAAGGAAAGGGAGCGACATGGCCAATACGCCGCACACGCTGCAAGAAGAATTCCCGACGAAACTCGATCGGATTCACGAGTTGAAAATCTCCAACGCGCATTTTGCAAAATTGTTGGACGATTACGACGCGCTCAACGATCGCGTGCACCGGGCCGAGACGAATGTGGAGCCGATGGACAGCTTGGCCGAGACCGACCTGCGCAAGCAACGCGCCGCAGTGAAGGACGAGATCGCGCGGATGCTGGGCACCGCCGACGCCTGAGTTGTAGGGTAACGAGTGATTTTGGTGAGACGCCTCGGGACTTCGGCCCCGGGGCGTTTTTCTATGCGATGTCGTAGGGCAGAAGGCCGCGATGGTCGGGATCGACATGCAGCCGGCGTTCCAGCGGCGGAACCGAGCGCTGGTGGCAGTCCTTGCGCTCGCAGATTCGGCAGGAGATCCCGATCGGCTGGTAGGCCTTGGGATTGCCGAGCTCCATATCGTCGGCATAAACGAGCCCCTTCGCGTGGCTCACCTCACACCCAAGACAGATCGCGTAACGACGCACGGGCGCAGTGAAGCTGCCGCCCGATTTCGAGACGTCGCGCGCGAGGCAGAGATAGCGCACGCCATCGGGGGTCTCGGCGAGTTGCCGCAGGAATTTTGTCGGTGTTTCAAAGGCTTGGTGGACGTTCCAGAGCGGGCAGGCGCCGCCGAACCGGGCGAATTGCAGCCGGGTCGCGGAGTGGCGCTTGGTGATCGTGCCGGCCTGATCGACGCGGACGAAGAAGAAGGGGATGCCCTTCGCGCCGGGCCGTTGCAGGGTCGAGAGGCGGTGGGCGACCTGCTCGGTCGAGGCGGTGAAGATGTCGCAGAGCCGCTCCAGATCGTGGCGCGTGTCCTGCGCCGCCTCCAGAAAGGGGCGGTAGGGCAGAAGCGCCGCGCCCGCGAAGTAGTTGGCCAGACCGATCTTGGCGATGGCGCGGGCCGTGTCGGACTGGAAACGCGCAAGGTCGAGCGTGGCCTCCAACAGGTCGTTCTGGGTCATCAGCGCGACCTGATGGAGCAGCTGGAAGGCCTGCGTCGGGCGGCCCGCATGGGCGTTGATCAGAAGGCGATTTCCGTCACGCTCGCGCAGCTGCGAAATGTCGGAAAACTGCACGTCGATGCCCCGTTTCGCGAGCGTATCGATCGCATGAGGAATGGGCTCCAACCGATTGCCATCGCGGCAGGAATAGCGCTCGGCAGCGCGGTCGGCGGCATCGATGTAATTGTCGCAATAGTGGAAGAAGTCGCGGACCTCCTCCCAAGGGGAGACCACCGTTTGCGCGCCCTCGCGGCCCAGGGCTTCGTCGAGCGAGGCGAGGCGTTCATGGGTTTGGCGATAGGCGCGGTGCAACTCGAGGAAGGACCGGGCGAGGGCGGGTGCATTGGACGCCGCGAGCCGCAGATCGGCCAGGGGCGGCGCGCCATCGGAGAAGATCGGGTCGGCCAGCGCCTCGCGCATGTCCGAGACCAGCCGCTCCGCATCGCCTGCCGAGAGCTCGGTCACGTCGAGCCCGAATTCGCTCGCCAGCGCCAGCACGACCTGCGCCGAGACCGGGCGGTGGTTGTTCTCCATCTGGTTGAGATAGGGCAGCGACACGCCGAGCCGCTCAGCGAAGGCTTTCTGGGTCAGGCCGAGCCGCGTGCGGGTTTCGCGTAGTTTCACACCGGCATAGAGTTTCTGAGTCGCCATCTGCCCCTCCCTTTGCAAATGAATTTGTAGCTTTGCAAAAATCCTGCGTCAAATTTTCCCGGGTCAGAAACGGCGCCACGCGGTCAATCGGCGATACGCTTCGATCAGCGGCGGACTTCGCAGTTATGCAATTCGCTATCCGTTGCTTGCCAATTATTTGCAAATTTTCTCGAATCCCCTTTGTAAGATTGTTGCGTTCGGAATAGTGTGCCGGGAAATTATGCGGAGGACCCTCATGAGAGACATCCTGAAGGAGCTGGAGCATCGGCGCGACGAAGCCCGCCTTGGTGGCGGCGAGAAACGCATCGAGGCGCAGCACAAGAAGGGCAAGCTGACCGCGCGCGAGCGGATCGAATTGCTGCTCGACGAGGGCTCTTTCGAAGAGTTCGACATGTTCAAAACCCATCGCTGCACCGATTTCGGGATGGAAGAGAGCAAGCCCTATGGCGACGGCGTCGTCACCGGCTGGGGCACCGTGAACGGGCGCATGGTCTATGTGTTCAGCCAGGACTTCACCGTCTTCGGCGGCTCGCTGTCGGAAACCCATGCCGAGAAGATCTGCAAGATCATGGATATGGCGGTCCAGAACGGCGCGCCGGTGATCGGGATCAACGATTCGGGCGGTGCGCGGATTCAGGAAGGCGTGGCCTCGCTTGCGGGCTATGCGGACGTGTTCCAGCGCAACATCATGGCCTCGGGCGTGGTGCCGCAGATCAGCCTCATCATGGGTCCCTGTGCCGGCGGTGCGGTCTATTCGCCCGCGATGACGGACTTCATCTTCATGGTGAAGGACACGTCGTACATGTTCGTCACCGGCCCCGACGTGGTGAAGACGGTCACCAACGAGCATGTGACGGCCGAGGAACTGGGCGGCGCGACCACCCATACCAAGAAAAGCTCGGTCGCCGATGGTGCCTATGAGAACGATGTCGAGGCGCTGTTCGAGACCCGCCGCCTGATCGACTTCCTGCCGCTGTCGAACCGCGAGAAGGCTCCCGTGCGGCCCTTCTTCGACGAGGTGGACCGGATCGAGGCGTCGCTCGACACGCTGGTGCCGTCGAACGCGAATACCCCCTACGATATGAAGGAACTGATCCTGAAGATCGCGGATGAGGGGGATTTCTTCGAGATCCAGAAGGATTTCGCGGGCAATATCATCACTGGGTTCATTCGTCTCGAAGGGCAGACGGTCGGTGTGGTCGCGAACCAGCCGATGGTGCTGGCGGGCTGTCTGGACATCGATTCCAGCCGCAAGGCCGCGCGCTTCGTGCGCTTCTGCGATGCGTTCGAAATCCCGATCCTGACGCTTGTCGACGTGCCGGGCTTCCTGCCGGGCACCAGCCAGGAATATAACGGCGTCATCAAGCACGGCGCGAAGCTGCTGTTCGCCTATGGCGAGGCGACCGTGCCGAAGGTCACCGTCATCACCCGCAAAGCCTATGGCGGGGCCTATGACGTTATGTCCTCCAAGCACCTGCGTGGCGATTTCAACTACGCCTGGCCGACCGCGGAAATCGCGGTGATGGGCGCCAAGGGCGCGGTCGAAATTCTCTACCGCTCGGAGCTGGGCGAACCCGAGAAGATCGCCAAGCGCACCGCCGATTATGAGGACCGTTTCGCGAACCCGTTCGTGGCGGCCGAGAAGGGCTTCATCGACGAGGTGATCCAGCCGCGCTCGACGCGTCGCCGGGTGGCCCGTGCCTTTGCGGCGCTGCGCTCGAAGAAGCTGTCCAACCCCTGGAAGAAGCACGATAACATCCCGCTCTGAGGAGGCGCATGACGGGCAGGCCGAGGATCACGACGCTCTTGCCCGGCGCTCTCGCCGGGCTGGTGCTGGCATTGCCCGCATCGGCTCAGGAGCTGCGGGAGGTGCCGCCGGTGCCCGATTACGGGGCGATGATGCATCCGGGCAATCTGGGTGAGGATCTGGGGCCGGGCGATGGGCCGGAGGGGACGAAGGGCGATGCGATCCCGGTCCCGTCGGGACAGAAGGTCTGGTGGATCGACGTGATCCATAACGAGGCCGGGCCGGACGGGCTGACCTATCGCTTTCGCTTCCTCGCGCCGCAGATCGGAGGGCGCAGTCCGCTGTCCTCCGATATCGCGCTGAAGGATATCGAGGCGCTGTGCAACGGGTGGGTGGTGCCGCGCCTGCCGCAGCCCGGTCCGGAGCCCGCGCAGGTGATGGTGAGCCTGTCGGACCAGATCGTGCCGTTCGGCGATGCCGCCCCCGAGGTGGTGCAATATTTCGACAGCTTTTCCGTCGAGGACGGAAACTGCGTTTGGGAGTTTTTCTGATGGCTTTGGCCGGAACCGCAGATCACAGCTTGGAGGGCATGATGCCGGAGCGCGCGCAAGCGCAGCCGCTCACGGCGAAATCGCGCTTTCGTGAGCGGGATTTGCAGGCTAACCTGCCCTTGGGGAAAGCAATTTCGGTCCCCGCATTGAAACGGGTCGTGCCGAACCTCGCCGAGATCGGGGCGGGCGCCCCCTTGGACAGGAGAACGACATGTCGAAAGCTCTCATCGCGCTTGGCCTCGTGGCCTTCGTCGCAGCCTGCGCACCCAAGCCTGAGCCCGCGCCGGTGGCCGTCACCACCGAGCCGACCTACACCGGCAAGTACAAATAATCTGCGTGCGGGGCGGGGCGGCAGCCGTCGCCTTGCCCCCGCGATCCCTGCGGGAGCCGTGGCGTTGTGTGATACGCCATACGGTTACCTAGCGGCAATTATCCTTCCAGAGTATGCTCTTAGCCATTCCAACAAAGAATGGGGGAGAGTGAGATGGTCCGAATTTCTCTGGGCGCGCTTGCCTGCGCGGCTCTGCTTGTGGGCTGTGCGCCCAAACCGGAGCCTGCACCTGTCACCGTTGAGCCGGTCTATACCGGCAAATATGGCGGCCCCGTCGCCAGTGGCGGCTCCTGCCGACCGACTGGACGGCTCGTCGACTCGCAATACCCGGCTTCCGTGCCCGACTGTCCGCTCGAATGCGGACCGCTCGAGACTGCCACGGCGGCAACAACGCAGCGACCGGCACAATGTGTGCCCGAGCCGCGCGGCGGATCGACCCAACGTCAGCCGACACCTGGCACGCCAACTTCTTCGACCGACCCGACCGGTGGGAACCAGAGCCGAAATCAAACGGGTCAACAATGAAGGCGTAACGCATAAGCTCAGCACGCGCCGTCCCAACATCTTCAAAGGGGAGGGCGCGTCATGCTGAAGCATCGCGGTTTCCCGTCGCGGTTACCCTCGACGGATTATCAATTCACCATTCGCCGTGCCAACAAGAAGGGCGCGACGAAACTCATTCGGCGTGAACGCTATGCCGATCGCGGCCATGGCGATCGCAAGGCCGATGCCGGCTTCATGGCCGCGCTTTGGGCGCAGTTCGGCGAAGAGCCGTTCGAGCGCGGCAATCTCGATGCGGGCCGGTTGAGCTGGCTCTTCGGGCGCGAAGTGGTGGCCGCCGAGGATCCGTTCGATCCCGAAAGCTACGAGGCGCTTCTCAAGATCGACGCGAAACGCGCGGAAGCCTCCTTCCCGGAGGTCTTCGCCGATCCCGACGCCTTCACCTTCGATGATGACGAGGATGAGGATTGGGCATGATTTCGCTGATGTCCTGCGCGAAATGGCGGCATGCCGCCGAACCTCATGGTTGTAGGGATTTCGCCTTTGCAATCTGTGATATGCGCCGTCACATTGAGGGGGCAAGCCGTACTGTCCCCAACACCCGCGGCTTGTTTAATATCCCTACCCCTTCCCTATTCCTGCGGCCTGATCTTATGGTCGGGCCGCAGTTTTTTTCTTCGCAGGGTCAAGGGGGGCACCGCAAAGATGTGAAGGGGAGTGGCGATAGCTCGCCGATGGGGCTTCAACTCGCGTTTTCGCCGTTGGCTTTTCACGGCGCCGCGATAAACTCGCGTCCAATCATAACCGCTATTGGAGGCAGTTTCCCATGCGTAAAACCCCGATCCTTCTTGTCCTTGCCGGTCTCGCTCTCGCAGGCTGCATGCAAACCGACGGCCAGCGCGCCCTCGCCGGTGCGGCCGGCGGCGCGATCATCGCGGATGCGACCGACAACAACGCGCTCACCGGCGCGGCTCTCGGCGCGCTCGCGGGCACCTATTGCGACGACGCAGGCGTCTGCCAGCGCTCGTACTAAGCACATCTGCGCGGCTCTGACCGCGTCCGATCGCTATTCGACCGCCATCGGGGCTGCGCGCTCCGGTGGCGGTTTTTCTTTTGTCTCACATCATGAACACGACACGCGGGGCGGGGGGATGCCCCTCCCGCACCGGAAGGGAAGGGCCTGACATGTTCAAGAAAATCCTGATCGCCAACCGTGGCGAGATCGCTTGCCGCGTCATCAAGTCGGCGCAGAAGATGGGGATCAAGACGGTCGCCGTCTATTCCGATGCCGATGCGCAGGCGCTGCATGTCCAGATGGCCGACGAGGCGATTCATATCGGCCCGCCGCCCGCGAACCAGTCCTATATCGTGATCGACAAGATCATGGATGCGATCCGCCAGTCGGGCGCGGAAGCGGTTCACCCGGGCTACGGCTTCCTGTCGGAAAACAAGAAGTTCGCCGAGGCGCTGGAAAAAGAGGGCGTCGCCTTCATCGGCCCGCCCTCGGGCGCGATCGAGGCGATGGGCGACAAGATCACCTCGAAGAAGCTCGCGAAAGAGGCGGGCGTGTCGACCGTGCCCGGCTATATGGGCCTGATCGCGGATGCCGACGAAGCGGTGAAGATCTCCGACGAGATCGGCTATCCGGTGATGATCAAGGCCTCCGCCGGTGGCGGCGGTAAGGGGATGCGCATCGCGTGGAATGCCGAAGAGGCGCGCGAGGGCTTCCAGTCGTCGAAGAACGAGGCCGCGAACAGCTTCGGCGACGACCGTATCTTCATCGAGAAATTCGTGACGCAACCGCGCCACATCGAGATTCAGGTGCTCGCCGACAAGCACGGCAACTGCGTCTACCTGAACGAGCGGGAATGCTCGATCCAGCGCCGCAACCAGAAGGTCATCGAAGAGGCGCCGTCGCCCTTCCTCGACCCCGAGACGCGCAAAGCGATGGGCGAGCAGGCCGTGGCCCTGTCGAAAGCGGTGGATTACTGCAGCGCGGGCACGGTGGAATTCATCGTCGATGGCGAGAAGAACTTCTACTTCCTCGAGATGAACACCCGTCTTCAGGTGGAGCACCCAGTCACCGAGCTGATCACCGGCATCGACCTTGTCGAACAGATGATCCGCGTGGCCGATGGCGAGAAGCTTCCGATGAAACAGGAAGATATCGGCATCAACGGCTGGGCGATCGAGAGCCGCCTCTATGCCGAGGACCCCTATCGCAACTTCCTGCCCTCGATCGGGCGTCTGACCCGCTACCGTCCGCCGGTGGAAGGCAAGACCGCTTCGGGCGGCATCGTGCGCAACGATACCGGCGTCTTCGAGGGTGGCGAGATTTCGATGTTCTACGACCCGATGATCGCCAAGCTCTGCACCTGGGCGCCGAGCCGTGGTGAGGCCATCGAAGAGATGCGTCTTGCGCTCGATATGTTCGAGGTCGAGGGCATCGGGCACAACCTGCCGTTCTGTGCCGCGGTGATGGATCACGAGCGCTTCGTGACCGGCAACATCACCACCGCCTTCATCGAAGAGGAATATCCCGAAGGGTTCAACGGCGTGACGCTGGACGAGGGGATGCTGCGCAAGGTCGCGGCGGCCACGGCGGCGATGGAGCGCGTGGCCGAAATCCGGCGCACGAAGATCTCCGGCACGCTCGGCAACCACGAGCGCAAGGTCGGCGTGGATTGGGCGGTCTCGCTGCAGGATGAGGATTTCAAGCTCAAGGTGAACGCGGATCGCAACGGCTCCACCATTATCTTCGAGGATGGCGAAGAGATGCGCGTCGAGAGCGACTGGACCCCGGGCGACCCGCTGGCCGAGCTGAGCGTGAACGGGGCACCGCTGGTCCTCAAGGTCGGCAAAATCCCGATGGGCTTCCGCATCCGGGTGCGTGGCGCCGATCTGAAGGTCCATGTCCGCACGCCGCGCCAGTTCGAGCTCGCGCAGCTGATGCCGGTGAAACTGCCGCCGGATACCTCGAAATTCCTGCTCTGCCCGATGCCGGGCCTCGTCGTGAAAATCTCGGTCGAGGAGGGCGCGGAAGTGCAGGAAGGTCAGCCGCTGGCCACCGTCGAGGCGATGAAGATGGAGAACATCCTGCGCGCCGAGAAGAAGGGCACCGTGAAGAAGATCAACGCCGAGGCGGGCGCGAGCCTTGCCGTCGACGACATCATCATGGAGTTCGAATAAGTGACGCCCGCGCCGTGGCATAGGGAGGCCGGGCGACCGGCTCACCCCGCCACGGCGGGGCGCGATCTATTGGCGCGCGGTGTCGTGCGGGGATGTGGTCAGAAGCCGCGCTCTTCGCGGATCTCGTCGCGCCGGATCGGCATCTTGTCGATCGAGCGGACGATCTCGCGCGCGTCCCACGGGGCGGGCTTGCGCAGGTTCACCGTGCCGTCCTTGGCGATGATGACGAGGGAGAACCCGCGCGGGCGCAACTTGCGGCGCACGTCGCTCGCTGGATCGGGCGTGGTATCGGTGATGACGACGACGTCGCGCCGGGCCAGTTCCGGCCAGTGGTCCTTCAGATACCGGATCTGTTCCTTGAAGGCGGGGTCGAGCGGGCTGTCGGCGAAGACGACGATGGGCCGTTTCTGCCAGACGAACGCGTCCAGATCCGCATCCGCCCCATCGACCGGTGCGAAGGGGGGCGTGACCTCGGGCTCTGCCACGGCGAGATCGACGGTGCTCTCTTGGGCTGCGACCCCAAAGGGCGTCAGCGCAAGAAATGCAGCGAGTCCAAGGGATAATAGACGGGTCATGGGCTCCTCTCTCGTTCCTGATATATGCGCGCGAGCCCCCTCGCACCATGCCGGACCGTGCGAATTTTCGCCAAATGCGGCCTTTAAGCGCCCCGCAAGGACTCGCGGTGCAGACTGGCGCCGGGTTTTCGGGGCTGCGGCGGGGTGCCGCTTGGACCCGGGGCCGTGGGGGCCGGGCATGGATGTCATTCTGCATATCGGGGCGCATCGCACCGCGACGACGACGTTTCAGGCGTGGATGCTGCAAAACGCCGATGCGTTGGCGGCAAGCGGGATCGCCTATTGGGGGCCGGACCGGACACGGGCGGGGCTGTTCTCGGGGCTGGTGAAGCGCCCCGATCTGGTGACGCCCGAGGATGGGGCGGCGCTGTCGCGGCTGAGAACCGCGCTGGCGTTCGAGCTGGACCGGCTCGCCGATCAGGGGATGCGCCATCTGGTGATCTCGGAGGAGAACCTGCTGGGCGCGATGCCGCAATGCGTGGACATGCTGACGCTCTACCCGGATGCGGCAGGACGGCTGGAGCGCGCGCGGCAGGTGCTGGGCGAGCATCTGGGCGGCGTGGCGCTGTCGATGCGGCGCTATGATATGTGGTGGTCCTCGGTTTTGTCGGTAATGGCGGGGCGGGGCGCTGGGCTGCCCGATGCGCGCGGGCTTGCGCGGCTTGCCGATCATCCGCGCGGCTGGCCGGAGGTGATCGCGCAGGCGCAGTCCGCGCTTGGGGCGCCCGTCACGGTCTGGAGCCATGAGGCGCTGGGGGCGGAGCCGCAGGCCCAGCTTCAGGCGCTTGTGCCGGGCGAAGGCCTGCCTGCCGGGCTGTTCGATGCCCGCAAACGGCGTAACGCGGCTCCCGGCCGCGCGGCGCTGCGTGAGGGGCTGATCCGCGCCGGGCACCGCGTCGCGGCGGGGCCGGGACGCTGGATGCCTTTCGATCAGGTGCAGCGCGCGCAGATGACCGCCCGCTATCTGGAGGATCTGACCTGGCTGCGCCGCGCGCCGCCGGGACTGAATTTCGTGGAAATGACGGCCGAAGACGCGGGGAAGACACCCGCCGCGGCGACAGTGGAAGAAGGATTTGGCCATGACGGACAAGAAAGAGGACTGGCGTAACCTCGCCGAGAAGGAACTGCGTGGCAGGCCGTTCGAGGACCTGACCTGGAACACGCTCGAAGGGATCGCGGTCAAGCCGCTTTACACCGAAGAGGACGTGGAGGGGCTCGACCATCTGGGCACCATGCCGGGCCTGTCGCCCTTCACGCGCGGGCCGCGGGCTACGATGTATGCGGGCCGTCCGTGGACGATCCGGCAATATGCGGGTTTCTCGACCGCCGAGGAGTCGAACGCCTTCTACCGCAAGGCGCTCGCCGCCGGGCAGCAGGGCGTGTCGGTGGCCTTCGACCTCGCCACCCACCGCGGCTATGACAGTGACCATCCGCGCGTCGAGGGCGATGTCGGCAAGGCGGGTGTGGCGATCGATAGCGTCGAGGACATGAAAATCCTGTTCGACGGCATTCCGCTCGATCAGATTTCGGTCTCGATGACGATGAACGGCGCGGTGATCCCGATCCTCGCCAACTTCATCGTCACCGGCGAAGAGCAGGGCCATGACCGCAGCGTTCTGTCGGGCACGATCCAGAACGACATCCTCAAGGAGTTCATGGTCCGCAACACCTATATCTATCCGCCCGAGCCTTCGATGCGGATCATCGCGGATATCATCGAATACACCTCGAACGAGATGCCGCGCTTCAACTCGATCTCGATCTCGGGCTACCACATGCAGGAGGCCGGCGCGAACCTCGTGCAGGAGCTGGCCTACACGCTGGCGGACGGGCGCGAATACGTGCGCACCGCGATCAAGGCGGGGATGGATGTCGACAAGTTCGCGGGCCGTCTGAGCTTCTTCTTCGCGATCGGGATGAACTTCTTCATGGAGGCCGCCAAGCTGCGCGCGGCGCGCCTGCTGTGGAGCCGGATCATGGAAGAGTTCGAGCCGAAGAAGCCGCAAAGCTCGATGCTGCGCACCCACTGCCAGACCTCGGGCGTCTCGCTGGCCGAGCAGGACCCCTATAACAACGTGATCCGCACGGCGTACGAGGCGATGTCGGCGGCGCTTGGCGGTACGCAGTCGCTGCACACCAACGCGCTGGACGAGGCGATCGCGCTGCCCACCGAGTTCTCGGCCCGGATCGCGCGCAACACGCAGCTCATCCTGCAGGAAGAGACCGGGATCACCAACGTGGTCGATCCGCTCGCGGGCTCCTACTACGTCGAAAGCCTCACGGCGGAACTGGCCGAGAAGGCCTGGGAGCTGATCGAGGAAGTCGAGGAGATGGGCGGCATGACGAAGGCCGTGGCCTCGGGCATGCCCAAGCTGCGCATCGAGGAGACGGCCGCCCGGCGTCAGGCGCTGATCGACCGGGGCGAGGATGTCGTGGTCGGGGTGAACAAGTATCGCCGCGAGACCGAGGACGAGCTGGATATCCTCGACATCGACAATGCGAAGGTGCGCGACAACCAGATCGCGCGGCTTGAGAAGATGCGGGCCAGCCGCGACGAGGCGGCCTGCGAGGCGGCGCTGACGGAACTGACGCGCCGCGCCTCCGAGGGTGGCAACCTGCTCGAAGCGGCGGTGGAAGCTGCACGCGCCCGGGCCTCTGTGGGAGAGATTTCTATGGCGATGGAAAAGGTGTTCGGACGTCACCGCGCCGAGGTGAAGACTTTGGCTGGTGTTTATGGCGCGGCCTATGACGGCGATGAGGGCTTCGCCCAGATCCAGAAGGACGTCGAGACCTTCGCCGAGGAAGAGGGCCGCCGCCCGCGGATGCTGGTGGTGAAGATGGGGCAGGACGGCCACGACCGCGGCGCCAAGGTGATCGCGACGGCCTTCGCCGATATCGGCTTCGACGTCGATGTGGGCCCGCTGTTCCAGACGCCGGAAGAAGCCGCCCAGGACGCGATCGACAATGACGTCCATGTGGTCGGGATTTCGTCGCAGGCGGCCGGTCACAAGACGCTGGCACCGAAACTGATCGAGGCGCTCAAGGAAAAGGGCGCCGAGGATATCATCGTGATCTGCGGCGGCGTGATCCCGCAGCAGGATTACGACTACCTCAAGAAGGCCGGTGTGAAGGCGATCTTCGGGCCGGGGACCAACATCCCGCTGGCCGCGCGCGAGATCCTCGACATCGTGCGTCAGGCGCGGGCCTGAGGGGCTCACGGGGGAGGGGCTCACGGGGGAGGGGGCACGGGCGAGGGGGCTCTGCCCCCGCGCTGACGCGCCCCCCGGGATATTTTGACCAAGGCGAAGTTCGGGCTTTGCTTTGAATTTGGGCGGCGCGCGGGGGAACTCTGCGCGCCGCCAGTCATTTCAAAACATTACAACGATTTAATCACAGGGCGGATTTGCGCGGGTGCATTTCCGCCGCAGCGCGGCTAGACTTGAACCATGGACAAGCCCATCTCCCTTTGGTCGCGTATAGCGCAGGCGCTCTCCGCTCTCGGGCGGGGGGAGGCGCTGTCGACGGTCTTCGACAATCTCCGCCAGCCGCCGGAACGCTCGGTTGCCTTCACCATCGCGGTGATCGCGCTCGGGGCGAAGATGGCGAAGGCCGATGGGCAGGTCACGCGCGACGAGGTGGCGGCGTTCCGGCGGATTTTCCAGATCCCTCCGGAAGAGGAAGCCAATGCCGCGCGCGTCTTCAACATGGCGCGGACCGATGTGGCGGGCTTCGACGCCTATGCCCGCAAGATCGCCAACATGTTCGGCCCCGGCGCAGACGTGCTGAAAGACGTGCTCGAAGGGCTGTTCTTCATCGCGCTGGCCGATGGCGATTACCACGAGGGCGAGGATGCCTTCCTGCTGGAGGTCGCGCGGATCTTCGGGCTCGAGGAATGCTGTTTCCGCGCGATGCGTTCGGCCTTCGTGGAAGATGCCGATCCCGATCCGTGGAGCGTGCTGGAGGTCGAGCCGGGCACACCGCTTCCCGAGGTGCGCAAGGTCTGGCGCAACAAGGTGCGCGAGGCCCATCCCGACCGGGCGATTGCCCGTGGTCTGCCTGAGGAGGCCGTGCAGCTGTCTCAGGCGCGGGTGATCGCACTCAACAAGGCCTGGGAGGAAATCCGCGCCAGCCATGCGGAGGCGTGATGCGGATCGCCACTTGGAATATCGAGTGGTTCAACAGCCTTTTCGCGCGCAACGGGACGCTTCTCGACGATAGTGAATGGTCGGCGCGCTACAATGTGACGCGCAGCCAGCAGACCGGGGCGATCGCGATCGTGATGAGCGCGCTGGAGGCCGATGTGCTTCTGGTCGTCGAGGCGCCCGACGACAATCATCGCCACAAGACGGTGGATATGCTCGAAGGCTTCGCGGAGCGGTTCGGGCTGCGCCAGCGTCGCGCGCTTCTGGGCTTTTCCAACGACACGCAGCAGGAACTGGCGCTGCTTTATGACCCCGATGTCGTGACGGCGCGGCATGACCCGCAAAGCTCGGAGGCGTGGCCGCGCTTCGATGGCAGCCTGCGGATCGACCTCGATATCGATGCGCGGATGGATACGGTCACCTTTTCCAAGCCGCCCCTCGAAGTCGCGCTGGGAACGCAGAGCGGGGAAGTGCTTCGGCTGATCGGCGTGCATGTGAAATCGAAAGCCCCGCATGGGGCGACGAGCCTAGAGACAGCCACCCGCATGGCGATCGAGAACCGGCGCAAGCAATTGGCGCAGTCGATCTGGATCCGGGGCCGCGTGGAAGAACATCTGGCGGCGGGCGACAGCCTGATCGTGCTAGGCGATTTCAACGACGGTCCCGGGCTCGACGAATACGAGAAGCTGTTCGGACGCTCTGGCGTGGAGATCGTCGCGGGCGAGGGCGGCCCGGACGCGGAGCGGCTTCACGATCCCCATGCGCGGCTGTCGAAAGCGCATCATACCGCCGCAGCCCCCAGTTCCGCGCGGTTCTACCTCGTCGATCAGAAGCAGTATTTCTCGGCCATGCTGGATTATGTGATGCTCTCGCCCGATCTGGCGGCCCGGGCGAAGAAATGGCGTATCTGGCACCCGTTTGACGACCCCCATATCTACCGCGTGCCCGAATTGCGCGAGGCGCTTTTGCAGGCTTCGGATCATTTTCCCGTCTCGGTCGATATCGACTGATCGGGGGCGTGATTTTCGCGCCGCTTCAGCGTAGGATCGGAGCTATGAAACAGCCGCTCGTCATCGCTCTCTCGCTCGCCCTTCTGGCAACGCCCGTCTCCGCCCAGGAGGTGGGCGGCGACGCTGGCGGCGATGTCGATCGCGGATTCTCGTTGCTGCAGGAGGGCGCGCAGTCGCTGTTTCGCGGGCTGATGGATGAGATGAAACCGCAGCTCGACGAGATGCAGAAAGGCTTGGGGGAGGCCGCGGCCCAGTTGGGGCCGAAGCTGCGCCAATTCCTCGCGCTGGTCGACGATATGTCGAATTACGGCGCGCCCGAGCGGCTGCCCAATGGCGATATCATCATGCGGCGCAACGCGGACGCGCCGCCGCCGCCGCCTTTGATGACCGAGCCGCCGGAGGACGCGCCGCAAAAGGACGCGCCGAACCAGGGCGGGCCCATCGAGATCCCTGAGGGCGGTATCGAGCTTTAATCCGTGATGATCGGTTCGGCCTTCAGCGCGTTCGCAAGCGAGCGGAAGCGCGACTCGGCAACCTCGCCCATCAGCGCCTTGCCGCGCTTGGTCAGCTTCAATTCGAGCTCGCCCTTCTTGGCCGAATATTTCAGCTCGCCCGCATCGGCGGGGCTGTGGGTCGCGAACATCGAGCCGAAGCGCATCGCCTTGCCCAGAACCTCGGCCTCCTGAATCTGCTCTTCCGTCAGCAGCGGCAGGAACGGTTCCAGCCGCGATCCGCCGCGCGAGTTCTTGTAGCGGTGCAGCAGCGCCACGCCGAGCCAGATCCGCTCGGGGTGGGACATGGCCGAATAATTCGCGCGGGTGACGTTCTCGAAACAGGCCTCGGCGCGGTAATCGGGATGCGTGCGCCACGTCGTGTCATGCAGCAGGCAGGCCGCGCGCACGAGACGGAATTTCTCGGGCGGGAGCGGCCCGAAGATCGGTTCGATGAAGGCGTGGAGCTTCTTGCCGAAACCGGGCATCCGGCTCATCACGCGCTCGGTATGGCGCGCGGCTTCCACCAGCGGATCGCGGCGGCGCAGCCGTTCGGGCATCTGCTCATAAAGGAGCCCTTCGCGGATCCCATAGGCGGAGACGTCGATCTCCTTGGGCTCGAAGGTGGCGATCAACTCGCGCAGCACCTGGCTTGCCAGCGGGACGAGTTCCATCCGCGCCGAGGAGGTGCCGGTCTTCGCGCGCAGCTTCTCCATGTCGGATTTGCCGATCCACTCGATCGTCTCGCCCAGCTCGTCGGGCTTCATCCGGTATTCGTGCTGCACGAGGAGCGGGTAGTCGCGCCGCTCCATGTCGAGACGTGCGATGGCGCGCCACGAGCCGCCGACGAGGTAGATGCGTTCGTGCTCGGTGCCGACCTTCTCGGCCAGCTCCTGCATCGTCGCCTGAATATGGGCGGTGATCGCTTTCTTGCCGCCGGAGATCTGCTGCAGGCGGAAAGGGCCGAGCTGCGAGGTCGCGCGACGCCAGACCTTGCCGCCGCGAATCTCGGCCAATTCCATCGAGTTGCCGCCGATATCGCATACGAGGCCCTCTGCCTCGGGCCAGCCCAGAAGCACCCCTTGCGCCGAAAGCCGCGCCTCTTCGAGCCCGTCGACGATATGGACCTTGAGGCCGGTCTCTTTCTCGATCTTGCGGTGAAACTCGGGGCCGTCCTCGGCATCGCGCATCGCGGCGGTGGCGACGCAGGTGAGCGGGCCGATGTCCATCCCCTCGGCGAGCGCGGCAAAGCGTTTGAGCGCGGTCAGGCCGCGTTCGCGGCCCTCGGGATTGAGCCTGCCGGTCTCCGCCAGACCTTGGCCGAGACCCGCCATGACCTTCTCGTTGAAGAAATAGGCCGGGCTGCGCGCCGCGCCATCGAAGACCACCATCCGGATCGAGTTGGAGCCGATATCGACGACGCCGACGCGCGAGAGCGCGCGCACGGATGGGTCATCGAAGAGAGGCTGGCCGAACGGATCCCAATCGTCGCTGTCATCAACCGCCGGCGCCGCTTTGTCTTTGCTCATCTGCCCGTCCGTTCGAGTCGTTCGCACCCAAAGCTAGGGCTAGTCGAAGCTATGGGCAAGTTCGGGAACGTCGCTTGCCCCAGCGGAACCCCGGCCCGAGAGCGAGGGGTATTCCATGAAGAACCGGTGGCAGGAGAACAGGTCCTCGCGATCGTCGGGCAGGTGGCGGATGAACTTGCCGTCGGGCTGCAAAATCCAGCTCTGCGCCTCGTCGGCCATGTTCGCCGCCATGATCTGGCTGACGATCTGTGCCTTCACCGTGGGGTTCTTGGCCTCCACGAGCGTTTCCACCCGGCGGTTGAGGTTGCGCCCCATCCAGTCGGCGGAGGAGAAGAACACCCGCGCGTCGTTCGACGGCAGGGCATGGCCGTTGCCGAAGCACACGATGCGCGAATGCTCCAGGAAGCGCCCGACGATGGATTTGACGCGGATATTCTCGGACAGGCCCTTGATGCCGGGGCGGATGCCGCAGATGCCGCGGATCACGAGCGAGATTTTCACCCCCGCCTGCGACGCCCTGTAGAGCGCATCGATCACGTCGGATTCGATCAGCGAATTCATCTTCGCCCAGATCGCCGCCGGTTTGCCCGCCTTGGCGTGTTCGATCTCGCGGTCGATCAGGTCCAGCAGGCGCGGCTTCAGCGTGATCGGCGAGATCGCGAGGTTCTCCAGACCCTCGGGTTGCACATAGCCCGAGAGGTAGTTGAAGACCTTCGTCGCATCGCGCCCCAGTGCCGCGTCGCAGGTGAAGAAGCTCAGGTCGGTGTAAATCTTCGCCGTGATCGGGTGGTAATTGCCCGTGCCGTAATGGGTGTAGGTCACGAGATGGTCGCCCTCGCGGCGCACGACGGTCGAGATCTTGGCGTGGGTCTTGTAGTTGATGAACCCGTATACGACATGAGCACCCGCGCGCTCCAGACGGCGCGACTGGCGGATATTGGCGGCCTCGTCGAACCGGGCTTTCAGCTCCACGAGAGCGGTCACCGACTTGCCGTTCTCCGCCGCCTCGCAGAGCGAGGACACCACGGGGCTGTCCTTCGACGTCCGATAGAGCGTCTGCTTGATCGCCAGAACGTTCGGGTCGTTCGCCGCCTGATCGATGAAGCGCACCACGAGATCGAAGGTCTCGTAGGGGTGGTGCAGAAGGATGTCCTTCTGCTTGATCGCGGCGAACATGTCGCCCTCGTGGTCCTGCACGCGTTCGGGCACGCGCGGGGTGAAGGTCGGCCAGAGCAGATCGGGCCGCTCGTTCAGGATCAGTTCCTTCACATCGGCAATGCCGACCAGCCCCTTTTCTTCGACGACCTCGTCGGGATCGACATGCAGCTCGCGCATCACCAGCGCCTGCAAGTCCTCGGGCGCGCCGGGGGAGACCGACATCCGGATAACCTGCCCGCGGCGGCGGCGCTTCAGCGCGGTCTCGAATTCGCGCACGAGGTCTTCGGCCTCGTCCTCGACTTCCAGATCGCTGTCGCGCAGCACCCGGAACGAGCACGAGCCCACATCCTTGTAGCCCGGGAAGAGCGAGCTCAGATGCAGCATTAGAAGCTGCTCGAGCGGCAGGAACCGCGCCTCGCCCGGCAGTCGCACGAAGCGGTCGATCTGCGCGGGGATCGGCAGCAGAGCCTGCAACCGGCGCTGATCGCTTTCCCGCTCCAGCTCCAGCGCGAGGCAGAAGCCGGTATTCGGGATGAAGGGGAAGGGGTGCGCGGGGTCGATCGCCAGCGGCGAAAGCACCGGGAAGACGTTGTTGAGGAAGTGGTCCGAGAGGAAGTCGAGATCGCGCTTGGTCAGCCGCGAGCGGCTCACGACATGGATGCCCTCGCGCTCCATTTCGCGCTTGAGCGCCGACCACGTCGCCTGCTGCGTGTCCATCAGCCGCCGGGCGTTGGCGTTGATCTTTTCCAGCTGCTCGGCCGGAGTCAGCCCGTCATCGGAGGCGTTAACGTTGCTTTCGCGCACGAGCTCCATCAGGCCCGCCACGCGCACGGTGTAGAATTCGTCGAGGTTCGTGGCCGAGATCGACAGGAAGCGCACACGCTCCAACAGCGGCACACGCGGATTGCGCGACTCTTCCAGAACCCGCCAGTTGAAGGCCAGCCAGCTCAGTTCCCGGTTGAAGAACCGGCCCGGTCCGCTGATCTCCGACTCGGGCAGCGTGATCGGCGTGGGGAAGGGGGTCTTGAGGAAATCTGCTTGGGTCATGGCGCGCTTATCGTTGGATTTTGTAATGGCTCCGTGACAGTTTGCGCGGCTCAGTCGAGACTGTCCAGAACCTCCGCCGCCAGTCTTTGGGTGATCGCACGGCGCTGCGCGAGCGCCTGCCGATCGAGCGCCGCGACCAGTTTGCGCGCAGTCGCCAGAGAGCGGTCCATCCGGGTGACCAGCCAGCCGATCAGGTTCGGCGGCACGGTCAGTTGCCGGTCCGAGAACAGCTTCACCAGCACGGCCGCCAGCAGCGCGTCATCGGGCGGTGTGATCCGCACCGTCGCGGTCGCCTCCATCCGGCTGATCAGATCGGGCAGGGTCATCCCCCAGTCGCGCGGAGGCGTGCGCGCGGTCAGCAGAAGACGCCCGCCCTCGGCCTGCATCAGATTGTGCAGGTGAAACAGCGCGCGCTGGCCCGCCTCATCCGCGCCGATCCTCTCGGCCCGTTCGATCACGGTCGCGCCTTTCGCGACGAGGGCAGGGGCCATCTCTTCGGTCAGCTCGCGCGCGGGCAGGATGTCGGCGCCCTGTTCATCGGCCCAGATCGTCGCGAGATGCGTCTTGCCCGCGCCTTCCGGCCCGATCAGGATCATCCGGCCCAGCGGCCATGTTTCGGGCGCATCGAGGGTCGTCACCGCCAGCGCATTGGCTGGCGAGATGAAGAAGTCTTCACGCCCCTGCGCGGAACGCAGGTGCAGCGGGAAGGTCAACTGCTCGGCCATTCTCAGCTCTCGTGTTCGGTCGTCTCGGTCGCGCCCGTCACTTCCCCGGTCTCCTCGTTGATGAGAGAGATCGGCGAATGGGCTGTCGGCTCGCGCTCCGTTTGCCCTCGGTAAAGCGCCCCTTGCAGATATTGGTCGATGAAGAAGCGCGCAACCACTCCGATCACCGCAGCGACGGGAACGGCGACCAACATACCAACAAAACCGAACAAAGTGCCGAAAGCGGACAGCGCGAAGATCAGCCAGAGCGGATGCAGCCCGACCGAATCGCCCACCAGTTTCGGGGTGACGAAATTGCCTTCGAGAAACTGACCGAGCACGAAGATGCCCGCGACGATGCCGATATTGAACCACTCGCCCCAGAACTGGAACAGCGCGAGGCCGATGGCGAGCGCGCTGCCGATGATCGCCCCGATATAGGGGATGAAGGTCAGCGCGCCTGCGACCGAGCCCACCAGCAGCCCGAAATCGAGCCCCGCCGCCATCAGCGCGATCGCGTAGAAGCCGCCGAGCACGAGGCAGACCGTGACCTGACCGCGCACGAAGCCCGAGAGCACCCGGTCGATATCGCGGGCGATGGTGCGGATCGTGTGGACGTGATCGCGTGGCAGCCAGCCATCGACCTTCGCCACCATCCGATCCCAGTCGAGCAGCATGTAGAAGGCCACGACGGGCACCACGACGATGAAGATGATGACGTTTACCAGCGTCATCGCCGAACTCAGCAGGGTCGCGGCCAATTCTCCGCCCCGTGCCTTGATCGCGGTGCCGAGCGTATTGAGCGTGTCGTTCACGACCGAGTTTTGCAGGAGATTGGGGAAACGCTCGTTCAGGAAGGCCTGCAACGAGGCCAGAAGATCGGGGGCGAGGGCGACGAGCTGTCCCAACTGCCGCGCCAGCATCGGCACCACGGCCAGCGCCAGCACGACGAAAATCAGAACCGTCACCAGCCCGATGATCGCGGTCGAGGCCGCGCGGCTCAGCCCCAGCTTCTCCAGCCGGTCTGCCAGCGGGTCGAGGAAATAGGCGATCGCGCCGCCCATGATGAAGGGCAGGATGACATTGCCCAGCCACCACAGCGACAGGACCAGCACCAAGGCGGCGACGGACCAATAGGTGACTTGCTGGCGGGCAGGCAGGGCCATGCGCGGTCCTTCGTCAGTGATGCGTTCGCTTTAACGTGGCGAAATGCGGTGGGAAATCAAGTGCGGGCGCACGCGCCCCTTCCTCTTGGCGGAAATATCCCGGGGGAGGCGCGGATGCGCCGGGGGCGGAGCCCCCTCATAGGCGACACCCGCAACCTGCGCCACCATCTTGCCCAACGCCCCCGTTTCCTCTAGGCCAAACGCAACGTCTGACACCAACCCTCGAAGGACCGCTCATGCGCCTGTCCCGCTATTTTCTTCCCGTTCTCAAGGAAACCCCCGCCGAGGCGCAGATCGCCTCGCATCGGCTGATGCTGCGTGCGGGCATGATCAAGCAGCAGCAGGCCGGGATCTATTCCTGGCTGCCGATGGGCTTCAAGGTGCTGCGCCGGATCGAGCAGATCGTGCACGAAGAGCAGGCGCGCGCCGGCCATCTCGCGATCCAGATGCCGACGCTGCAATCGGCCGATCTATGGCGCGAGTCGGGCCGCTATGACGGCTATGGCGAGGAGATGCTGCGCATCACCGACCGGCAGGGGCGCGATATGCTCTACTCGCCCACCGCCGAGGAAATGGTCACCGATATTTTCCGCGCGCATGTGTCGAGCTACAAGCAGCTGCCGCTGACGCTCTATCAAATCCAGTGGAAATTCCGCGACGAGATCCGTCCGCGTTTCGGCGTGATGCGCGGCCGCGAATTCCTGATGAAGGACGGCTACAACTTCGATCTGTCGAAGGAAGACGCGCTGCACGCCTATAACCGCCACCTCGTCAGCTACCTGCGCACCTACGAGCGCATGGGGCTGCAGGCGATCCCGATGCGCGCCGATAGCGGCCCGATCGGTGGCGATTACACCCATGAATTCCTCGTGCTGGCCGAAACGGGCGAGTCGGAAGTGTTCTACGACAGCGAGATCACCGATCTCACCTTCGGCGACCGCGAGATCGATTATGACGACGTCGATCAGTGCCAAAGCGTGCTGGAAGAATTCACCTCGCGCTATGCCCGCACAGACGAGACCCATGACGAGGCGGCCTTCAACGAGGTCCCGGAAGAACGTCGCCGCGTCGCGCGCGGCATCGAGGTCGGTCAGATCTTCTATTTCGGCACGCAATATTCCGAGGCGCTGGGCGCGAGTGTCCAGACCCCGGATGGCTCGAAGGTTCCGGTCCATATGGGCTCGCACGGGATCGGCGTGAGCCGTCTCGTCGGCGCGCTGATCGAGGCGAACCACGACGAGAAGGGCATCATCTGGCCCGAGGGCGTCACGCCGTTCCATGTCGGTATCGTCAACCTCAAGCAGGGCGATGTCAGCTGCGACAGCGCCTGCGAGGCGCTGTATCGCGCGTTCCTCGATCACGGGCTCGACCCGCTCTATGACGACCGCGAAGAGCGCGCAGGCGCGAAATTCGCCACCATGGACCTGATCGGGCTGCCGTGGCGCATCACCGTCGGTCCGCGCGGGATCGCGGCGAACAAGGTGGAACTGACCTGCCGCCGCACCGGCGAGAGCGAGGAGATGCCGGCGGAAGAGGCGGTCGAGAAGATCGTGAGCATCTATGCGGGGCTTTGATCTGATCGTTGCTGCGGTCGCGGCGGGCCTGCTCGCCGGGCCCGCTTTGGCAGAAGGCACGGGGCAGGGTGCGCAGCAGGGCCTCGTGGCGTGGTCGAGCGAGGCGCTTGGCATCTCGGCGAAGGTGCCGCAGGGCTGGACGTCGGATGAGATGCCGGGGGGCGGGATCCTGTTCTCCGCCCCCGATATCGACCCGCACAAGACCGCCCATGTCGCGCTGCGCGCCCATGCTGATCAGGGGTCTGATCTGGCGGCTGCGCATGATCAGCTCCTGCACACGATCCTGCTCGATGGCGATACGGTGCTGTCGGACGATGTGACCGAGGACGGGTTCGCAATCCGCTCCAAGGACTCGTTTGGCAAGGTGACGCTGCGCAAGACCGAGCGGCTCGATTGCGGGGGTGGGGCGGTGCTCGCCTCCGTGCAGACCGATTACCCCGCCGATCTGGCCGAGGGCATGGCGCCGCTTCTGGCCGATGTGCCCGGCACGCTGGGCTGCAAATAGGGGGCTCTGCCCCCGCCCGTTCCGGGCTCCCCCGGGATATTTCGACCAAGCCGAGACAGGCGCGCTCTCGCCGCTATGACCGGGCGCAGGCTTGACCTTTCGACCCCGCCGCGCCAGCTTGCGCCGAATTTTCGTGGATGGAGCCGATGGCCGCACGCACTGCCCCGTTTTCCCGTTTCGAGTTCATGATCGCATGGCGCTATCTGCGCGCGCGCCGCGCCGAGGGTGGCGTCTCGGTCATGACATGGATTTCCCTGATCGGCATCGCGCTTGGCGTGGCCGCCCTGATCGCGACGCTTGCCGTGCGCGCGGGCTTCCGCGCCGAGTTCGTCTCGACCATCGTCGGCTCGAACCCGCAGATCACGGTCTATTCCGCACCGATGGAAGTGGCCGAGGGCTCGGGCGTCTATTCCAAGCTGATCCGCGACTATGCCGCGCGCACCGAGCGGATCAAGGCGATCCCCGGCGTGGTGAGCGCAGCCCCGGCGGTGCGCGGTCAGGCGATGGTCAGCTTCGGCGACCGCTCCAACGTGGCGGATGTCTACGGGCTGGCGCTGTCGGTTCTGAAGAACATCCCAAATATCGCCCATTCCGACGACGCGCAGGGCGATATCGACAATTACGGTGAAGGCATCGCGATCGGAATCGGGATGGCGCGCGATTTGGGCGTGACGGTGGGCGACACGGTCAAGGTGATCTCGCCGAACGGGGCCAAGACGCCGTCCGGCACGAGCCCGCGGGTGAACGCCTACAAGGTCTCGTATGTCTTCTCGGCCGGGCGGTATGATATCGACCAGACGCGGCTTTATATGCCGTTCAAGGAGGCGCAGGGCTTCTTCAACCGCGAGGGCGGGGTGGATGAGATCGACGTCGACGTGGCCGATCCCGAAGGCATCGCCGAATGGGAGCCCGCAATCATGGATGCGAGCGGCAAGGGCACGCTTTTGTGGACGTGGAAGGACGCGTCCTCGAGTTTCCTGCGCGCGCTCTCGGTCGAGGATAACGTGATGTTCATCATCCTCTCGATCCTCGTGCTGATCGCTTCGATGAATATCACCTCGGGGCTGATCATGCTGGTGAAGAACAAGGGCCGCGATATCGGCATCCTGCGCACGATGGGGCTTAGCGAGGGCTCGATCCTGCGGGTCTTCTTTCTTTGTGGCGCGTTCACCGGGGTGATCGGAACGCTTGCGGGGCTGGCGATCGGGGTGCTGTTCGCGGTGAATATCGACCACGTCATGGGCTTCGTGAACTGGCTCAATGGCGGCGATGCCTGGGATCCGTCGATCCGCGGCATCTATCATCTGCCCGCGAAATTGCAGCCCTGGGACGTGACCAAGGCGGTGGCGCTGTCGCTGACGCTGAGCTTCATCGTGACCATCTTCCCGGCGCGCCGAGCTGCGCGCATGAACCCGGTGGAGGCGCTGCGCTATGAGTGACGTTCTGATCTGCGAACAGTTGGAAAAGTGCTACAACCGGGGCAAGCCGAACGAGATCACGGTGCTCAAAGGTCTCGATCTGACCATTCCGAAAGGGCAGGTCGTGGCGCTGGTCGCGCCTTCGGGGGCGGGGAAATCGACGCTTCTGCATATCGCGGGGCTGCTGGACACGCCCGATTCCGGTCGGGTTCTGATCGATGGCGAGGACCTGACCGGTGCGCGCGATGGCAAGCGCACGGCGGCCCGGCGCGAGAAGCTGGGCTTCGTCTACCAGTTTCACCACCTGCTGCCGGAGTTCTCGGCGGTCGAGAATATCGTGCTGCCGCAGCTGGCCAATGGCGTCAGCCGCAAGGCGGCGGAAGAGCGAGCCAAGGACCTCTTGAGCCGCGTCGGTATGGCGGGCCGGATGGATCACCGCCCCTCGGCGCTGTCGGGTGGCGAGCAGCAGCGTGTGGCGTTCTGCCGGGCGCTCGCGAACGGGCCGAGCCTGTTGCTGGCCGACGAACCCACGGGCAATCTCGATCCCGCCACGTCTGACACTGTGTTCGACGTGCTGATGGGGCTGGTGCGCGAGACGGGCCTGTCGGCGCTGATCGCGACGCATAACATGGAGCTCGCCGCCAAGATGGACCGCGTGTTGCATCTGGATAACGGCGCGCTGGAGGAGGGGATATGATCGTTTACGGGATTTCGACCTGCGACACGGTGCGCAAGGCGCGCAAGGCGCTGGAAGCGGCCGGGCGCGACGTGGAGTTTCACGACGTGCGGGCGGAGCCTCTGACGGGGGCCGAGGTCGCGGAATTCGAGGCGGCCTTCGGCGACAAGATCGTCAACCGCGCCTCCACGACGTGGCGCAACCTGCCCGAAGGCGAGCGCGAAAAGCCCGTCGCCGATCTGCTGGGCGAACATCCCGCGCTGATGAAGCGCCCGGTGATCCGCGAGGGCGACAAGCTGACGCTGGGCTGGGCGAAGGCCACGCAGGCCGAGTGGCTCTGAGAGGGGAGCCCCTCATCGAAGACTGAGACAGAAAAACGGCGCGCATCCCGCGATGCGCGCCGTTTCAAATCCTCACCGTCCGATCCTAAGATCAGAGCAGGACCAGATCCGATGCCGAGGAGCGGCCGTCGCGACCCGACTGCAGCTCATATTGGATCTTCTGATTGTCATCGAGCCCCTTGAGACCCGCACGCTCGACAGCAGAGATGTGCACGAACACGTCCTTGCCGCCTTCGTCGGGCGCGATGAAGCCGTAACCCTTGGTGGAATTGAACCATTTCACGGTGCCAGTGGCCATTACCGTCTTCTCCTTCGTAGTCTCCCGGCGCGATATTGCGTCCGGGCCGTGCAGCCAGTCTCTTTCGGGTCTTCCGGCTGCCTTTTTCAGAAGCGAGGCGGTAGGAAAGTCTGTAACACACGCATATTCAAGTCTCTCCGAGAATTGCAAAAATGCAATGACATTCCGTGAGGGGCGCAAGCCCCTCACAGGTCTGTGAAAATTCTGGATCGGCCTGAATTTGCGGCAATTATCCGCGCAAATCGGGCGGCGTCGATTCGGTGATCAGCTGCTCGACGATCTCGTCGATTGCCACCGTGGAGGTGCGGGTATCGCCGAGTTTGCGGACCGAAACGGTGCGTTCCTCGACCTCTTTCATCCCGATCGCGAAGATATAGGGGACCTTGCCGAGCGAATGCTCGCGGACCTTGTAGTTGATCTTCTCGTTGCGGGTGTCGGCCTCGGCGCGGATGCCCGCGGCGCGCAGCTTCGACGTCACTTCCAGCACGTAATCGTCGGCGTCCGAGACGATCGACGCCACGACCACCTGACGCGGCGCGAGCCAGAGCGGCATCTTGCCGGCGAAGTTCTCGATCAGCATGCCGATGAAACGCTCGAACGAGCCCAGCACTGCGCGGTGCAGCATCACGGGGCGGTGGCGTTCGCCATCCGAGCCCACGAATTCCGCATCCAGCCGCTCGGGCAGGTTGGTGTCGACCTGCAGCGTGCCGCATTGCCAGTCGCGCCCGATCGCGTCGGTCAGCACGAATTCCAGCTTCGGCCCATAGAACGCGCCTTCGCCTTCGAAGATTTCGTAGTCGTAGCCAGCGGCCTTGCAGGCATTGCCGAGCGCGGCTTCGGTGTAATCCCAGCTCTCATCGCTACCGATGCGCTTCTCGGGACGCGTCGACAGCTTGATGCGCCAGTCGGTGAAGCCGAGATCGTCATAGATCCCCGAGAGGAACTTGATGAATTTCTCGGTTTCGACCTCGATCTGATCCTCGGTGCAGAAGATATGCGCGTCGTCCTGCGTAAAGCCGCGCACGCGCATGATGCCGTGCAGCGCGCCCGAGGGCTCGTAGCGCGCGCAGGAGCCGAACTCGGCCATGCGGAGCGGCAGGTCGCGATAGGATTTGACGCCCTGATTGAAGATCTGCACGTGGCAGGGGCAGTTCATCGGCTTGAGCGCGTTGACCGTCTTCTCGCGGGCATGATCCTCGTCGACTTCGACGATGAACATGTTCTCCTGATAGTTCTCCCAGTGGCCCGAGGCTTCCCAGAGCTTGCGGTTCACCACCTGCGGCGTGTTCACTTCGACATAGCCGTCATCGCGCTGCTTGCGGCGCATGTAGTCCTGCAGCGCGGTGTAGATGGTCCAGCCGTTCGGGTGCCAGAAGATTTGGCCGGGCGCCTCTTCCTGCATGTGGAACAGGTCCATCTCGCGGCCGAGCTTGCGGTGGTCGCGCTTGGCGGCCTCCTCCATCATCGTGACCCAGGCGTTGAGATCCTTCTTGGTCTTGAAGGCCACGCCATAGATGCGCTGCAGCATCGGACGCGAGCTGTCGCCGAGCCAATAGGCACCCGCGACATGGGTCAGCTTGAACGCATCCGCCGGAACCTGACCGGTATGCTGTAGGTGCGGGCCCCGGCAGAGATCCTGCCAGTTGCCATGCCAATACATCCGGATGTCCTCGCCTTGCGGGATCCGGTTGATCAGCTCGACCTTGTAGGGCTCTTCCGTCGCCAGATAATGGTCGATCGCGTGTTTGCGGCTCCAGACCTCGGTCTTGATGGCGTCGCGCGCGTTGATGATCTCGCGCATCTTCTTTTCGATCGCGCCGAGGTCTTCCGGCGTGAAGGGCTCTTCGCGGTCGAAGTCGTAGAACCAGCCATTGTCGCGGACCGGGCCGATCGTGACCTTCACGCCGGGATAGAGCTCCTGCACGGCGCGGGCCATGATATGGGCGAGGTCGTGGCGGATCAGTTCCAGCGCGGGGCCGTCATCCTGCATCGTGTTGATGGCGATCTGCGCGTCTTCCTGGATCGGCCATTGCAGATCCCAATGCGCGCCATTGACCTGCGCGGAGATCGCTTTCTTCGCCAGCGACGGTGCGATCGAGGCGGCCACTTCGGCCGGCGTCACGCCCGCGTCGTAGTCGCGCGAATTGCCATCGGGAAAGGTGAGGGAGATCTGGGACATGTCGTCCTCCTCGTCGGTTTGGCGCCCACGGAACGCCCGGTTGCGGGATATATGGTTCCCGAGCCTTTTGCGCGGCTCGCGCGCGGCTGTCAATGGGGCGGGGCAGGGGGAGATGTCGCAGGGGGCTCCGCCCCCGCGCTGGCGCGCTCCCCCGGGATATTTCGGCCAAGCCGAAGCTGAAAGCCTCGTGCGCGTTCGTGTTGGCAAAAA
>NZ_DFRG01000073.1:0-12454 GCF_002378135.1 Thioclava sp. UBA3469 | reverse complement strand
TTTCGTGACCGATGGGGAGCGCGCCGCGCGGGTTGCGAATGGCCATGCGATGATGCCGCGCGTCACCGCTTTGGGCTGTTCGCTAACTGGTGTGGTGGCGGCGTATCTGGCGGGCCAGCCCCGGTTCGAGGCGGTGATCGCGGCCCTCGCTTATTTCGGGCTTGCGGGAGAGCGCGCAGGCGCGACCGCCCAAGGCCCGGGCAGCTTTCAGGTCGCCTTCCTCGATGCGCTCCATGCCATCGACGCCGAAGCCTTGACCGCCGGTGCGCGGATCGAACCCGCATGATCCCGCCCATCTGTTTCGTCACCGACCCGGACGCCCCGCAGCCCGTGATCGCGCAGGCAATCGCTGCGGCTGAGGGCGGCGCGGGCTGGGTGCAGCTGCGCGACAAGACGCTCCCCGATGCGGAATTCGCAGAACTGGCCCGGGCGCTGATCTCGGCGCTCGCCCCCTATGACGTCCCGCTGATCGTGAATGACCGGGTCGCGGTGGCCATCGAGATCGGCGCCGCCGGGCTGCATATCGGCCAAAGCGATGGCGACCCCGCCGCCATCCGTCACCGGATCGGGTCCGACACGATCCTTGGCCTCTCGATAGAGACCGAGGCACAGATCGCGGTTGTGCCCGCGGGCGTGGACTATCTCGGTGTCGGCCCGATCCACGCGACCGGCTCGAAGCCCGACCACGCCGCCCCGATTGGCCATGCGGGCTTTGCCGCGATCGCCGCGCGCACGGACCTTCCTTGCCTCGCGATCGGCGGGATCACCGCTGCCGATGCATCCGCGATCCGGACAGCGGGCGGTGCCGGTGTCGCGGTGATCTCTGCCATCTCGCGCGCCCCTGACATGGCGCGCGCCACCCGAACCCTGCGCAGCGCATGGAGCGACATATGATCCCGAATATTCTCACCATTGCCGGCTCCGACCCATCGGGCGGGGCGGGCATTCAGGCCGATATCAAGGCCATTTCCGCCAATGGCGGCTACGCGATGAGCGTGATCACGGCTCTGACCGCGCAGAATACGCGCGGCGTGCAGGCGGTGAGCCTGTGCGACACCGGGCTGATCGCGGCGCAGATGGCCTCGCTGCGCGACGACATTCGGATCGACGCGATCAAGATCGGGATGCTGGGCGATGCCGCGATCATCGAGACCGTGGCCGAGGGGCTTTCCGGGCTCAAGTGTCCAGTGGTGCTCGACCCGGTGATGGTCGCGAAAGGCGGCGATCGGCTGTTGGCAGAGGCGGCGGTGACCGCGCTGCGCGCTCTCCTGCCGCGCGCCGATCTGATTACGCCGAACCTGCCCGAGGCCGCCGATCTGCTGGGGTGTGCCGAGGCTAATAGCTTCGATGAGATGCGCGAACAGGCCCACGCGCTGCGCGATCTCGGGTCGCGTGCGGTGCTGCTGAAAGGCGGGCATCTGCAGGGCGATCAAAGCCCGGACCTGCTGGTCACCGCGCGGGACGATGTTTGGCTGAATGCGCCGCGCATCGCGACGCGCAACACGCATGGCACCGGCTGCACTCTGTCCTCGGCGCTGGCCACATGGCTCGGCGCAGGCTTGCCGCTGCCGGACGCGACACGCCGTGCGAAGGCCTATCTGAGCGCTGCGATTGCCGGTGCGGATCGGCTGTCCGTCGGCTCGGGCCACGGGCCGGTGCACCATTTCCACGCTTTTCAGGAGGACAGCCAATGAGCTTTACCCAAGACCTCGCGCAGGCGACCGCGCCGCTGCGGCGCCAGATTCGTGACATGCCCTTCAATCGCGAATTGGCGGAGGGGCGCCTCGATCCGGAAACGTTCCAAGGCTACATCATTCAGGACGCCCATTACCTCGAAGGGTTCGCCCGGGCCCTCGCGCTCGCCGCCGCGAAAGCCCCCGATGCACCGACCGTCGCGCAGCTCTCAGGTTCGGCGGCCGGCGCGATCGCGGTCGAGCGGGAATTGCACGCGCATTACATGGGGCTGTTCGGCGTATCGGCCGACGATTTTGCGGATATCGAGCCCTCTGCTGCCTGCGATCACTACGTGTCCTTCCTGCTGCGCAGTGCCACGACGGGTGATTTCCCCGAGGCGGTGGCGGCCCTGTTGCCCTGCTTCTGGATTTATCGCGATATCGGCCGGGAAATTGCGCAGGTCAGCGGGGACGCGAACCCGTATGCTGCCTGGATCGCGACCTATTCGGGCGAGGCTTTCGATCAGAGCGTGGAACGGATGCTGGACCTGACCGACAGGCTGGGCGCGAGGGCCGATGAGGCCGCCCGCAAGCGGATGCACCGCGCCTTCGCCCGCAGTTGCTGGCATGAGTGGCGGTTCTGGGACAGCGCGTACCACCGTGAGAGCTGGCGGCGGCCTGCCGCGTGAGTGCAGCGCGGGCACCTGACGCCCTCGGTGGGCCGGTTCCGGGCCCGCGACGGAAATCTCCGCGCGGGCCTGCGCCTCTCACAGGTCCTTGGCCGAACCGTCGGCCTGTCCGGCAATCCAGTATCCTGCCGCCTTCAGCCATTCCTTCGGATGACCGCGGGCGATCAGATCGTCGCGCAGAGCGCGGGCGACGCTGGCTTCGGCCGCGATCCAGACAAATGTCCGCGGCATTCGCGCGATGCGCCCAGAGCGCGACGTGATCCGAAGTCCTTTCGAATGCGCCCGTCGCGCGAGAGCAGGCGCCATCCCTAGCGTCCTGTCGGCGAACCCGGTCCCCCTATAGGGATCGCTGTGCTTCGGGATAATAGGTCCAGGCTATGAACCGGCTTGTCTTCTGCCCCTGAGCCATTTCGACGACCCTGGACTCGGCAACCCTCGCTTTGCGCAGCAGTCTGGAAATGGGCTGGAGGTTGCCTTTCTTCGACACCAGAGAGGTAAACCACAGACATTGCTCGGCGAAACCTGTGCTTTGCTCGATCATTCTGGCGATGAAGCCGATCTCGCCACCGGGGCACCAAAGTTCGGCGTTCTGGCCGCCAAAATTGAGTTTCTTCGAGTTGCCTTTCCCCAAATTCCGCCACTTGCGCTGGGTGCCTTTGTCCGCCTGCTCAATGGACGCATGAAACGGCGGATTGCATAAGGTGACATGGAAGATGTCGTCGGGACCGATCACGCCTTCGAAGATGTCCTCGGGATCGGTCTGACGCCTGAGGCTGATGTTCAGACCGTTGCGGTCGCAAATCTCGGCCGCCGACTTGATCGACACCGGATCGATATCGACGCCGGTGAACTCCCAGCCATATTCATGCTGTCCGGTCAGCGGGTAGACGAGGCTGGCGCCGGTCCCTATGTCGAGCGCCTTGATCTCGGGGCCGTGCGGGATCTCATGACCGTTACACTCGGCCAGAAGATCCGCCAGATAGTGGATGTAATCGACACGGCCGGGGATCGGAGGGCATAGATAAGTGGCCGGAATATCCCAGAAATCGATGTCGTAATGCGTCCGCAAGAGTGCCCGGTTGAGCATGCGGACCGCATCCACGTCCGAAAAGTCGATCGTCATCCGTCCGCGCGGGTTTCTCGTGGTAAATGCCCCCAGCTCCGGGGTTTGCACGATCAGACGCTCAAAGTCGTACCCCGCCCGGTGTTGATTACGCGGGTGCAACATCGGTTTGGTGGCCATGGAAAGAACCTTCATGCATAGCGGTGGAGGCAGCGCGTCCAACAGGATGTCGACCTTAGATCTTCATCGCAGCTTGAGAAATGCCTGATCGGCCCGCGTGTCACCGATATCAAGATGCCTGGGATGTGTCGCGGTCTTAAGGCCGAAGCGTGATAGGGATTGGACTTGCGGGGCCGCACCACAAGAGGCTAGGGCGGCCCACTACCAAAAGGGCGCCACCTATTTTGCGTTGTCGCTCAGAGCTGTGCAGGGGGGCAGGCGGTCTTTCTCGACATTGAGAAGTTCTTCGACCTGCGCGCTCACCTCGGCGCCCGGAAGCCCGGGCGGGATCGCCGGGAAATAGGCGACGGTGATCGTGCCCCCGGTTTTCACGTCCCTGCGCCAGACATGGCCCGCGTTATGCGCGACCGGCACGATCGGCAGGCCGAGCTTGCGATAAAGCGCGATCAGGCCCGGCTGGAATTCACAGCGATCGTTCACGCCGACCCGTGTGCCTTCGGGGAAGATCAGGATCGAGCGGCCTTTGGCAGCCTCTTCGCGCGCCTGGGTGATCATCCCGGAAAGGGCGCGCCCGCCGCCGCTGCGGTCGATCAGGATCATCGGCGAATGTTCGAGGAACCAGCCGAAGATCGGGATACGCCGCAATTCGTGTTTCGCGATGATGCAGACATCGGGCACGAGCTGGTTGAAGGCCAGCGTCTCCCAGGTGGACTGGTGGTTGCAGACATAGATGCAGGGGCTGTCGAGATGCTTGTTCTCGAGCCCTTGCTCGCGCACGCGCAACCGCAGGATCCCGCGTGCGAGCGCGAAGACCCCGCCGGTCCAGACCCGCACGGCGGCGCGCACGAGCCGGGGGCGTCGCGCCAGCGCGAGGACCGGGATCATCGGCGCTTGCAGTGCCGTCCACGCCCCGAAGGCTACGTCGAAGAGCTTTGAGCGCAGGCCTTCGAACCGCGGCGCCGAGCCGGCCCGTCCGCGTCGCGCGCGCGGCGACGTATGTGCTGTATGATCAGGCTGCAATCGGGTGATCCATCGTTTCGAATGGTGAAAAGCCGGCGGTGGTCGCGGCCCCGAGGAACGCGCTGCGCGCGTCGCCCACGGTGCCCAGACATTCCATGGCCGCTTCGACGCGGTCAATTGCACGGATCTGTGCGGTATCAGTGACCGGCCATTTCTCGCGCAGCCAGTAATGCACCTGTTCGATGGTGCTGAAGGTTTTGACGTCGCCGTCCGGCGACACGACGAGGGAGATGGGTTTGCCCCAGTAAATTTCGATCAAGGTTCGTATCTTTCTAAGCGGTCGTGACGGCTCCGATTTGAACGGTCGCGCGATCACGGAGGCATAGTGCGGGCTAAGCCGTTTCTATGCGGTGAATTAGGTCTGCGCGCGAGGGCGCGCCGGTTTGGTATCCCGAGCGGATCGCGAGGCGTCAGCGTCAATGCGCGCGGATCGCGGTCCGGCCCCTCTGACATGCGAAGCTCTCGTGGAGGTCGCGAGGGGCAGAAATTGCGGTATCGACCAAGTTCATCCCGGTAGGAGGGCTGAATGGGTTGGTCTGCTCGAACGGCGTCACGGCACCATGGGCCGATGGGAAGCTCCTTTTCCTTACTGCCGCCTTTGAAAAGCTGCGGCCCGACAAAGCTCAAGATCGTCGCTGAGCCGGGAGGAACAGGGTCCGAGAATTAAGATATGCGAGTGCAGACATAAGGGATTTGCGCCCAAATTACGAGGAAATTGCGTTTCGGCACCGGAATTTTCGCGCAACGGCTTGATTGTACGAGATATAAATTGCGCGCTCGGAAAGACGTGGCCGTGCGTGCCGTTCGCTCGCTGCTGATTTCCTTTGCAAAAGGGGCCGCGGTCACTTAGGTATACCGGACTACGCTCGTCTCATCTGTAATTTCTCTTCTCTGCCGGCTCCGGTCTTCCTACTGAAATGACTGAGCTTGGCTGATCTATTCTGCAGACGGGATATCTTCGTCCACATCTCGGCCCTTGCGCGCGCAGGTCTCTCTCTGCGCGAAGACAGACAGGCCGTTACCTGAGAATTCGGAACCGGACGCGACGGTCGTGAGACCGCCTGCAATCTGGCACCAGCTGATGCGGTTCCGTAGCCGGTCTTCAGACCGGATTTCGCGACCAGAGCGGGACTATGGCCCGCAAACACGACTTCGACGGCGTCTTCCGTGATCTGCCCCCCGAAAGCCCCGACGGCTCGGGACCGGACGGACGCCGCATCGCGCCTCATCCTTGGAGGCGCCGCCGCGACACGAGCGAAACTGACCGAAGCTTTCGGTCATCCAGAGGAATTCCGCGAGTATCCCTCGCGGGTAAAATGGAGGGCCGAACATGGCTATCGAAAAACTGCCCAAGGGTAAGACGCCCCAGACGAATGACATCGCGAACAACAAGGGCCATGCCGCCCTCGCCTGGCCTCATTTCTTCCGGACACTGTCCGAAGAGAAAGCTGCGAACGGGGAAAGCACAGCGCCGCGCAGCGCCCAGAAATAGGTCTTCGCGAAGATCAGGATCGGAATTCCCGGCATGAAGGCTGAGCGATGTGAGGTTCTACGCGAACCGGCCGATGCTCGCCACACGACGTGCCGGGACGTGGAGCGGCAGGGGGAAACTCCTGCCGCTTCGCTTTTTGAAAGGCGGGTCAGCCGGAGCCCTTTGTGGGAGGTCGCCTAGGAGCGTCCTGATCGCGACGGCCCGACTTCGAAGGCCATCGGGCCGCGCGGGGGCTCATGTTATTGGAGTGGCCGGCATTCGCCGCGGAGCGCACAAAATTCAGGCATGAAGCCCAAAAGCTGACCGCCAATCCGTCAGCCGTGAATTGGAGCTTGTCCAATATATGTCCGCGCTTCGGATGTTTGGCTGCCGGCTCTATGCCGGTCGTACCGGAAAACGAATGTGATCGATGCCCGAAGCCCTATCCATCATTGTGATTGAAACAGACCCGGAGCGCGCGGGGCTCATCGAGGACAGCCTGCGCGAAGCGGGGTCTTACGAGATCACCGTGATCCCGGAGACGACCGGTCTCGCGCGGCGGATTTCCGAGATGAACCCGGATATCGTTCTCGTTGATATGGCGAGCCCCTCGCGGGACATGCTCGAAGAGCTGACGCTGGCTTCGGGGCCGCTGGAGCGTCCGGTGGCGATGTTCGTCGATCGCTCGGATGACGGGGCGACGAAGGCCGCGATCGATGCGGGCGTCTCCGCCTATGTGGTCGATGGGCTGCGCGCGGATCGCATCAAGCCGATCATGGATGCCGCGATTGCGCGGTTCAACATGGTGCAGCGGATGCGGACTGAGCTGGAGACGACCCGGCGCGCGCTGGAAGAGCGCAAGGTGATCGACCGCGCAAAGGGCCTGTTGATGAAGGCGCGCGGGATCGACGAGGACGCGGCCTATGCGCTGCTGCGCAGGACGGCGATGGATCAGGGCAGGCGGGTCGCGGATGTCGCCCATGCGCTGGTCACCGCGGCGGGGCTTCTGTCATGAGTGTCGTGCCTCTTTCGGTCGGATATATCCCGCTCGTCGATGCGGCGCCGCTGATCATCGCGCGCGAGATCGGTTTCGCCGAGGAAGAGGGGCTCGCGCTGACGCTCAATGCCGCGCCGAGCTGGTCGACCTTGCGCGATCAACTGATGTTGGGGCGGCTCGAGGCGGCGCATATGCTGTTTCCGATGCCGATTGCCGCCGCTTTGGGGCTGGGCGGGTTCAACACGCGCATCGATATCCTGCAGATCCTGTCGCATAACGGCAATTCGATCGGCGTGTCGCGTGCGCTGGCCGATCGAATGCGGGCGCAGGGCTACGGGTTCGATTTCGCGGATGCGCGCGCGGCGGGCGAGGCTCTGATCGCGGGCGCGTCGGGACGTCTGCGCATCGGCGTGCCGTTCCCGTTCTCGATGCATGCGGAGCTTCTGTATCACTGGCTGGGTGCGATCGGGTTGAGCGCGCCGCAGGATCTCGACGTTCACACCGTCCCGCCACCCCTCATGGCGGAGGCCTTGGCGGCGGACGAGATCGATGTCTTCTGTGTGGGCGCGCCCTGGGGCTCTATCGCCGTGGAGAACCGGGTCGGAGAAATGCTGCTGCCCGGCACGGCGATCCGCGCCAACGCGCCGGAGAAGGTTCTGGCCGTGCGCCATGACTGGGCCGAAGCCGAGCCGGGGCTGACGCGGCGGTTGATGCGGGCGGTGTGGCAGGCCGGGCGATGGCTTGGACATGAGCGCAACCTTCTGACGGCGGCGGAGTTGCTTGCCCGGCGCGATTATCTCGACCTGCCGCCGGAGCTGATAGAACGGACGTTGACCGGCAATCTCGTGATCTCGCCGCGCGGCGAGATGCGGAGCGTGCCGGGCTATATGAGCTTCCAGACCGGCGCGGCGGGCTACCCCTGGGCCTCGCAGGGTGCCCTCGTGGCCGCTAGGCTCGCCACAAGACTGGGGCTGTCGCGCGAGGAGGCGATGGCCTCTGCGCGTGCGATCTGCCGGACCGATCTCTACACCCGCAATCTCGCTGATCTGGGGGCGGATCTGCCCGAGGCGCGCGACAAGATCGAAGGCGCGCTGACCGCTCCGGGCGCCATCCCGGCCGTTCAGGGCCAGGTGATTCTGCCGAGCGATGCGTTCTTCGACGGCTGGATTTTTGATCCTTTCGCGAATTCATGACGGTTTCGTGAGCATTTTCTACGCACGCTGCAGAAAATCATCCCTTCGCAGGCGCAGCATGAAACCCAATTGTTGACGCTGCGGGTGCAAAGGTCGTTTTCTGGTCCTATCGAAGCAAGGGCGTTTCGATTTCCAACATATTCCGCCTCGCATCGCTGTGAGGCTCCGAACAAAGCCGTTCGACCCTGATCGCCGATCTTCCTCCTCCCTTGGAAGTGGTGCGCTCGGGTCGGGCGGCTTTTTCGTTTTCGACGCACATGACGATGCAACAGGGACCGTAACGATGAAAAAGCTTCTGGCAGCCATTGCCACCACCACCTGCCTTGTCAGCCCCGCGCTGGCGGAAATGCTCGATGTCGAGAAGGACGAGCTGAAATTCGGCTTCATCAAGCTCACCGATATGGCGCCACTCGCGGTGGCCTATGAGAAGGGCTATTTCGAGGATGAAGGCCTCTTCGTCACGCTCGAGCCTCAGGCGAACTGGAAGGTTCTGCTCGACCGCGTGATCGACGGCGAACTGGACGGGGCGCATATGCTGGCCGGTCAGCCGCTGGCCGCGACCATCGGCTTCGGCACCAAGGCGCATGTCATCACACCCTTCTCGATGGACCTGAACGGCAACGGCATCACCGTGTCGAACGAGGTCTGGGACGAGATGAAGAAGAACATCCCCGTAGGCGATGACGGCAAGCCGGTGCACCCGATCTCGGCCTCGGCGCTCAAGCCTGTCGTCGAGAAGTACCGCGCCGAGGGCAAGCCCTTCAACATGGGCATGGTGTTCCCGGTCTCGACCCACAATTACGAGCTGCGCTACTGGCTGGCCGCGGGCGGTCTGGAGCCGGGCTACTATTCGCCCGATGACGTGTCGGGCCAGATCGGCGCCGATGTGCTGTTGTCCGTGACGCCCCCGCCGCAGATGCCCGCGACCCTCGAGGCCGGCACGATCTACGGCTATTGCGTGGGCGAGCCGTGGAACCAGCAGGCCGTCTTCAAGGGCATCGGCGTTCCGGTGATCACCGATTACGAGATCTGGAAGAACAACCCCGAGAAGGTCTTCGGCATCACCGCCGAATTCGCCGAGGAAAACCCCAACACCACGCTCGCACTGACCAAGGCGCTGATCCGTGCCGCGATGTGGCTCGACGAGAACGACAACGCCAACCGCCCCGAGGCGGTCGAGATCCTGGCCCGCTCGGAATATGTGGGCGCGGATGCCGAGGTGATCGCGAACTCGATGACCGGCACGTTCGAGTATGAGAAGGGCGACAAGCGCGACGTTCCGGACTTCAACGTCTTCTTCCGCTACTACGCGACCTATCCCTACTACTCGGATGCGGTCTGGTATCTCAGCCAGATGCGCCGCTGGGGCCAGATCCCCGAGAGCCAGAGCGACGACTGGTATGACGAGGTCGCCAAGTCGGTCTACAAGCCGGAGATCTACCTGCAGGCCGCCCAGATGCTGGTCGATGAAGGTATCGCGGACAAGGCGGATTTCCCTTGGGATACCGATGGTTACCGTGAGCCCACCTCCGACATCATCGACGGTGTCGAGTATGACGGCCGCACCCCCAACGCCTATATCGACAGCCTGCCGATCGGTCTGAAATCGGGCCAGAAAGTCGTCGGCAACAAGGTCGAAGGGTAACTCCCCTGACTTGCGGGCGGGGCCGCCGAGGTCTCGCCCGTCCTTTCCTCTCTACATTCCCCCAAGGACGCCAAGCCATGACCGCCATCGATCCTGACGCCCTGACCGCACAGCAGGCCCGCGAGGCCCGCCGCGAACGTCTCTTCACCCGCATCAACAAGGCTGATAGCTGGTTCAAGGTGCTCGGCCTGAGCTGGGTCACGCCGGTTCTGCGCGCCGCGGCCGGTGACAATCCCAAGGCCCAGATGAAAGAGATCTGGCAGCTTCTCGGCGTGCCGGTGGTGGCGATCATCGCTTTCCTCGCCGTCTGGGCGGTTCTGGCCCCGAAGGTGCAGACCTCGCTCGGCGCCATTCCCGGGCCCGCACAGGTCTGGGAGCAGACCGAAGTCCTCTATGCCGATCACCTGCGCGAACGCGACAAGGCCGCCGCCTTCTACGAGCGGCAGGACGCGCGCAACGCGAAACTCGTGGCCGATGGCAAGGAAGACCGCGTGAAATACCGCGACTATACCGGCAAGCCGACCTATCTCGACCAGATCTGGACCTCGATCAAGACGGTGTTCTTCGGCTTCGCGCTCGGCACGATCGTCGCGGTGCCGCTGGGCATCATGGCGGGCCTGTCGAAAACCGCCAATGCCGCGATGAACCCGCTGATCCAGATCTTCAAGCCGGTCTCGCCGCTCGCGTGGCTGCCGATCGTGACGATGATCGTCTCTGCCGTCTACGTGACCAATGACGGCATGTTCTCCAAGTCCTTCCTGATCTCGGCGATCACGGTGACGCTGTGCTCGCTCTGGCCCACGATCATCAACACGGCCCTTGGCGTGGCGTCGATCGACAAGGACCTCGTGAACGTCTCGAAAGTGCTGAAGATGGGCACCTGGACCAAGATCACCAAGCTGGTGCTGCCCTCGGCGCTGCCGCTGATCTTCACCGGTCTGCGCCTGTCGCTCGGCGTGGGCTGGATGGTGCTGATCGCGGCCGAAATGCTCGCGCAGAACCCGGGTCTGGGTAAATTCGTCTGGGACGAGTTCCAGAACGGCTCCTCGGACAGCCTCGCGCGGATCATGGTGGCGGTGTTCACCATCGGCATCATCGGCTTCATCCTCGACCGGCTGATGTTCGCGATCCAGTCGATGTTCACCTTCTCGAACAACCGGTGATCCTCATGAGCATCCTCGAATTCAAATCCGTTTCGAAAAGCTTTGGCGAAGGCACCGCGCGCAGCGACGTGCTCAACGGCATCGACCTGAGCGTGAAAGAGGGCGAGTTCCTCGTGCTGCTGGGCTTCTCCGGCACCGGCAAGACCACCCTGATCAACCTCATGGCGGGGCTTGAGATGCCCTCCAAGGGCGAGGTCCTGTTCAAGGGCGCCCCGGTCACCGGCCCCGGTCCCGAGCGCGGCGTGATCTTTCAGAACTACTCGCTGATGCCGTGGCTGACGGTGGACCAGAACGTGGCCCTCGCGGTCGAGACGATCTTCCCCGGCCTGTCGAAGAAAGAGCGTCAGGAGAAGGTCGACCACTACGTGAAGATGGTGGGCCTCAGCCACGCCGCGAGCCGTCGTCCGGCGGAGCTGTCGGGCGGGATGCGCCAACGGGTCAACGTGGCGCGCGCGCTGGCGATGAACCCCGAGGTGCTGCTGCTCGACGAACCGCTTTCGGCGCTCGATGCGCTGACGCGTGGCAACCTCGCCGACGAGATCGAGCATATCTGGGAGCAGGACAAGAAGACCTGCGTGTTGATCACCAATGACGTCGACGAGGCGATCGTTCTGGCCGACCGGATCATCGCGCTGAACCCTGACGGCACGCTGGGCGAGGAGTTCAAGGTCACCATCCCGCGTCCGCGCGATCGCGGTGCGATGAACCATGACGAGGGGTTCAAGCGTCTGCGCGCCGCCGTCACCAACTACCTGATGGATGTCGGCATGCAGGCCAAGGCCGAAGGCTCGCGGATGCTGCCCGATGTCACGCCGCTGCACGCGCTGCCTAAGGCGGTGTCCGAGGCTGCCCGTTCGGCGCTAGAAGGGAAGTATCTGGAGTATTCGCAGCTTCACAAGATCTACCCGACCCCGAAAGGGCCGCTCACCGTCGTCGAGGATTTCAACCTCACCCTGAAGAAGGGCGAATTCGTCTCGCTGATCGGGCATTCGGGCTGCGGGAAATCGACCGTGCTGACGATGACCGCGGGGCTCAACGATGTGTCCAAAGGCGGCATCAAGCTCGACGGGTTCGAGGTCAAGGGCGCCGATCCCGAGCGCGCCGTGGTCTTCCAGGCGCCGTCCCTGTTCCCGTGGCTGTCCGCGCGCGAAAACGTCGCCGTGGGCGTGGACAAGGTCTATCCCAAGGCATCCCGCGCCGAGCGTCAGGACGTGATCGACTATTACCTTGAGCGCGTGGGGCTGGGCGATGCGATGGACAAGCCCGCCTCGGACATGTCGAACGGCATGCGCCAGCGCGTCGGTATCGCGCGCGCCTTCGCGCTTTCGCCGAAATTGCTGCTGCTCGACGAGCCCTTCGG
>NZ_DFRG01000204.1:0-15102 GCF_002378135.1 Thioclava sp. UBA3469 | reverse complement strand
AGGCTGGGCGCTGCCCGATCAAGGCGCGACGGCGCTATGGATCGCGGGCGGGCTTGCGATCTTCACCATCCTCTTCGGCACCCGAAATCTCGACGCGAACGAGCGACACCACGGGGTCGTCACCGCCATCGCGCTGGAGGCAGTGGTGAAGCTGGTCGCGCTGGTCGCGGTGGGCGTCTTCGTCGTCTGGGGACTGGGCGGCGGGCCGATGGACATGCTCTCCCGGATCGACGCTTCGAAGATCGCGGAATGGGATCTCCATCCGGGACGCTTCGCGGGGCTGACCTTCGTCTCCGCGGCCGCGATCCTGACCTTGCCGCGCATGTTTCAGGTGCTGGTCGTGGAGAATGTCGACGAGCGGCACCTCGCGACCGCAAGCTGGGCTTTCCCGGCCTATCTGATGCTGATGAGCCTCTTCGTCGTGCCGATCGCGGTGATGGGGCTGGAGCGGATGCCCGAGGGTGCGAACCCCGATCTCTTCGTGCTCACGCTGCCGCTGTCCGAGGGGCAGGGGAAGCTGGCGCTGCTGGCCTTCCTCGGCGGGTTTTCCTCGGCGACGTCGATGGTGATCGTCGCCGCGATTGCGCTGGCGACGATGGTCTCGAACCATATCGTAACGCCGCTGTGGTTGGCTCTGCGCCGGGAGGGGCCGCGCGCCCAGGGCGATGTGCGCGGGCTGGTTCTGGCTTCGCGCCGGGTCTCGATCATCGCGGTGTTGGCGATGGGCTATGCCTATTACCGGATGTCGGGCGGCTCCGAGGCGCTGGCGGCGATCGGCCTGATCGCATTCGTGGGCGCGGCGCAGGTTCTGCCGGCGCTGATCGGCGGCATCTTCTGGCGCGGCGCGACCCATGTGGGGGCGGTGGCGGGGCTGGTGATCGGCTTCGCGCTTTGGGCCTATACGCTGTTCCTACCCTCGGTGGGCGATGCCGGGCTGATACCGCAGATCGTTTTGGATCACGGGCTGTTCGGGTTTGAATGGCTGCGCCCGCACGCGCTCTTCGGGATCGCGGGGCTCGACCCGCTGCTGCATGCGCTGTTCTGGTCGCTGCTGTTCAACACGCTGGCCTTTCTGGTCTTCTCGATGCTGTCCTTCCCCGGCCCGATGGAGCGGCTGCAGGGTGTGGCCTTCGTCAATATCTACGATCAAAGCCCCGCCGCGCGCTCTTGGGTGCAAGGCGGTGCCGAGGCCGAAGACCTGTTGTCGATGTCGCAGCGAATATTGGGAGCCGAGCCTGCACAGCACTTCTTTCAGGCGCAGGCGGCGGGGCAGGGCAAGGCCGGATTTCTGCCCGACACCACGCCCGATTTCCTCGCGCGGTTGGAGCGGAAACTGGCGGGCTCGGTCGGGGCCTCGACGGCGCATGCGATGATCGCGCAGCTCACCGGGGGCACCTCGGTGTCGATGCAGGATCTGATCGCCGTGGCGGGCGAGACGGCGGAGGCCAAGGAATACACCGCGCGGCTCGAGGCGAAATCCGAGGAGCTCGCGCGGGTGGCGCGGGCGCTGCGCGAGGCCAATGACAAGCTGCAGGATCTATCGGTGCAGAAGGACAGCTTCCTCAGCCAGATCAGCCACGAGCTGCGCACGCCTATGACCTCGATCCGCGCCTTCTCGGAAATCCTGATGGAGCCCGATCTGCCGGATTCGATGCGCGCGCAATATGCCGAGATCATCCACGAGGAAGCGCGTCGCCTGACGCGTCTGCTCGACGATCTGCTCGATCTCTCCGTGCTGGAGAACCGCCGCGCACAGCTCAATGTCTCGGTCGCCAATCTGCACGACCTTATCAACCGCGCGGTGCAATCGGCGTCCTCGACCCAGCCCGAGCGCGCCTTCCGCATCGAGCGCGATTTCCCGACCGAGCATATGCCGATCTTCACCGATGCCGATCGGCTGGTGCAGGTGATGATCAACCTGATCTCGAACGCGCGGAAGTATTGCGATGCCGAGAAGGCGGTGCTGCGGATCGAGGTGAAGCGTCGGGGCAAGCGCGTGCAGATCGACTTCATCGACAACGGCGCGGGCATTCCGAAGAAGAGCCAGAAGCTGATCTTCGAGAAATTCGCCCGCCTGACCGATCAAAGCCGCGCCGGCAGCGCGGGCCTCGGCCTCGCGATCTGCCGCGAGATCATGACCAATCTGGGCGGCACGATCGACTACGTGCCGGGGCAGGGCGGGGCCGCGTTCCGTATCAGTCTGCCGCTGAGGCGCAGCGATCAGCGCGCGCCCTCCGATCAGCCGCCCGAGAGCGCAGCCCTTTCGCGCTAAGCCGCGAAACGCGGGGAATTTTCAACGCTTTGTAAACCTCGATCTGCCAAAGCTGGGCGATGAGACCCCGAAGGCGGGTGGATGGAGGCCATGGTTCACGAGCGCGAGACATCGGTGCTGCGGCGCAAGACCGAGGCGGCGAAGGCGGGTGCGGGCACGGCCCCGATCACGCCTGCGCGCGCGATCACGCTCGCGCTGTCCAAGGTCGCGCAGGACATGCTCGAGCTGCCGCTGCAGGTCGCTTCGATCGAGGAGGCGACGCGGTCACTCGCCGATCTGCCCGAGATGCTCGAAGATCTGTCGCTGCTCGCGGTTATCGAAGGGCCGGGGGAGGCGCTTGGCGTGCTCGCATTGCCGCCCGCCACCTTGGCCACGCTGATCGAGATGCAGACGATGGGACGGTTCGGCAAGACCATGCCTGCCCCCCGCAAACCCACCCGGATCGATGCCGCCATCGCCGCCGATTTCGTCGATGCGGTGCTGGCCGAGATCGAGGAGGGCTTGATCAGCGACCCGGCGATTTCCTGGGCTGGGGGCTTCCGCTTCGCCTCGCATCTCGACGATCCCCGGCCGCTTGGCCTGCTGCTGGAAGATGTCAGCTACCGGGTCTGGACGGGGCAGCTTGGCTTCGGCACCGGGGGCGAACGCAGCGGCGGCTTCCTCTGGGCGGTTCCGCGCGAAGGGCGGGGCGGGGCGATGCGCTGCGCGGCCCCGGCGGCGGGCGAAAATCCGGAGGGCGGTGCGGGGCCCAAGGCGGAAAGCTTCACGCTCGAAGATCCCGCGCGCGACTGGTCCGACACGTTCGAACGCTCCATTCTGGCGGCCTCCGCGCAGCTCGAAGCGGTCCTGCACCGCGTCACGCTGCCACTGTCTACCGTGCTGACACTGCGCCCCGGCACAGAGATCCCGATCCCGGAGGACGCGTTGGAGAAGATCACGCTCGAGGCGCAGGTACGGCGCAAGCTCTCGCTCGCCCGTCTCGGCCAAAGCCACGGGCTACGTGCGCTGCGCCTGCGCGATGAAGACGAGTCGGCGAATGGCGTTGGCCGTGGGGCGGACGCTTTCGATGCCGGGGCGTCGCCCTATGCGCAGGCCCCGACGCTCGACGAGCTGCCGGGCCTGTCCAGCCTCGGCGACCCGCTCGATCCGGCCTATGAACCGGAGGGTGGCGTCTATGCCGCCCACGCGCCCGAGCCGCGCGGGTTGGACGGGCTTGAACCCGACATGGATTTTGGCGAGCCACTCGATCTTGATGCGCTCTCCTCGACGGAAGACGACGACGCGCTACCGCCGCTCAAGATCCAGTCGGGCATATGAACGCGCCCCCGCCCTAGGGGACGCGAATGCGGTCTGCGGCGGTGACTTACGCGCCGCGCGTTGCCGAAGTCGCGGACGCCTCTTTGGTCCCGTTCTCGCAGGGCGGCACTTCCAGCGTGCTGCGATCCAAAAGGCTCAGCCACGCTTTCGCCCGCGGTGCGAGCGCCATCCCGACCCCCATGGCGATCAGGAACAGCCAGCCTTCCCAGCCATTGAAGGACAGCGAGCCCATCGCGGGGCCGGGGCACAGCCCCGCAAGGCCCCAACCCGCGCCGAACAGAAGCGAGCCGAGCACGAGATTGCGGTCCACGAGCCTCGGAAATGGCCCCGGCATCGGCGAGCCCAGCATCGAGGTTTCGCGGCGCTTCGCGAAGATCCAGACGAAGAACATCACACTCACCGCGCCGCCCATCACGAAGGCCAGCGTCGGATCCCAATCGCCGAACACGTCGAGCCAGCCCTGCACCTTTTTCGTGTCGACCATGCCCGCCACGAGAAGCCCCGCGCCGAACAGCCCTCCCGAGAGGAATGCGAAGAAATTGCGCATCAGATCACTCCCAGAAAATGCCGGAAGATCACGAGGACCAGCGCACCGCCGAGCAGGTAGAAGGCGGTGGCGACGATCCCGCGCAGCGAAAATCGCGAGATGCCGCAGACGCCGTGGCCCGAGGTGCAGCCATTCGCGATCCGCGTGCCCAGGCCCACCATCAGGCCTGCGGCTACGATCACCCAGACGGAACTGGTCATATGGGTGTCGACTGTTGTGTAAAGCGGCACGAGAAGCGGTGGCACCGCGATCAGCCCGCCGAGGAAGGCCACGCGCTCGGACACAGTCTCGCGGCCCGAGCCGTCGACCAAGCCGCCGATAATGCCGCTTGCGCCCATGATCCGGCCGTTGACCAGCAGAAACAGGCCAGCGCCCGCGCCAATCATCAGGCCTCCGACGAGGCCCCAAATCCAATCTTGATGCATGAGCTCTCCCTGTGCTCAATTGCGGATCGAACGGGCTCTCCCGGACCCGTCAGAGTTGTAATGCTAGACCTCACGCCCGTGACGGTGCAAGCAATTTGATATCTGCATATGTGCGTGAGTGTGACCGGTTGATTTGCGTCAAGGCGGATAAATGCTTGCCTGTTTAGGTGGTTGTATCGATCAAGGAGGACAGGATGAAGTCGATTGAAACGCGCAAGAGCGAACTCGAAACCCGCCGGGCGCAACTCTCGGAACGGATGGCGCAGGTCGAATCCGAGCTTGAGAGCCACGAAGAAAAGGATTGGGACGACGCCGCGATCGAGCATGAGAGCGACGAGGTTCTCGAAGACCTCGGCCAGTCGGCGCAGTCCGAGATCCGCGCGATCGACGCCGCCTTGGCCCGGATCGAGGCGGGCGAATACGGCTCTTGCGTCACCTGCGGCGAGCGCATCGACGAGGCGCGGCTAGATCTGCTGCCCGCAACGCCGTTTTGCCGGGCGCACGCACCGGGCGCGAAGGCGACCCGCCAGTAACCTCAGGCCTATCGTTTCGAACGCGCTGGGGCAGTCAATTGCCCCTGCGCGCCTCCCCCGGGGATGCGCGATTTCCCTTTTGTTTTGAACCTGCTTCGCTTTAAACTTCGCGCGGCGGTGGATCGCACGGAATGCCCCGCCACAAGTGGGGGACGATGGCGAACCGGGTGAAATTTCACACACAGGACGGGCTGGCTTGGCTGACGCTCGCAGCGCTTGACGATCAGGGCGCGCGGGCCGGTATCACGGCCCAGATGCGCCGCGCAATCGGGGGCGTGCTCGACCGGGTCGAAGGCGACGCGAGCCTGCGCGGTCTGGTCCTGCAGGGCGGGGCTTCGGGCTGGCCCTGCGCGCCCGATCCGCTGGAAGATTTCGACGTGATCACGCCGCGCCCGGCGAAGGGCGAAGAGGTGCCGAGCCTGTCGGAGCTTTGCCGACGACTCGGGGCGCTCGACCTGCCGGTGCTTGCGCGGCTCTCCGGGCGGATCGCGGGCGGCTCGATGGCGCTGGCGCAGGCCGCCGATCTGCGCATTGCCGATCCTGATACCTGTTTTGCGGCACCGGAATTCGCGCTTGGCGGCTTCGTCGGTGCAGGCGGCCTCGTGCGGCTCGCGCGGCGGATCGGCGGTGCGCGGGCGCTTGCGATCGTGGCCGCCGGTGAGGAGGTCGAGGCCGAGCCCGCCCGGGCGCAGGGCCAATGCGATCTTGTGCTGGGCGCGACCGATCGCAGCCAGATTGCCGCCGCACTCGATATGCTGATCGCCGAGGGCGTGCCGCGCACCGATACCGCGCTCGATGATCCCGCAACCTATCTCAACGATCTCGCGCCGTTGCGCGCACAGTTGGGAAAAGGCGCGCTTGCGCCGGTGGGCGCACGCCTGTTCGAAGTGGTCGAAGGCGCGCTGTTGCTGCCGCTCGACGAGGCGCTCGATGTCGAGGCGGTGGCCTTGCAGGAACTGCTCGAGGCGCCGCTGTCGCAGGCGTTGCGCCACGCCGCACGGGCCACGCGCCGCGCCGCCCATCTGCCCGGCGAGGGCACGCCTACCGCGCCCGCGCCGCTACGGATTGGCCTTTGGGATCAGCCCGCCGCGATGGCTGGAGGGCTGCTGGCCGCCGGGCACGAGGTCGTCTTCGGCGCTAGCGATCCCGCCGCGATCGAGACGGCCTTTGCCGATATCGCGCGCAAGCAGGAGATCGCGGTGCAGTCCGGCGCTCTGTCCCCCGACATTCGCGAGGCCGATTGGGCGCGGCTTGGCGCGGCGATGACCCGCGAAGGGCTGTCGGGCTCGGATGCGCTGATCGCCTCGGGCAAAGGGAATTTCCCGCCCGCGCCTCTGAGTGCGCGCAACGCCGCGGATATGGCTGACGGCGCGGAGGGCTTCGGGCTGCGCTGCACCGGCGATCTGTGTGAACTCGTGCCGCCCGAGGGCGCGCTGCCCGCCGATCTCTACGCGATGGCGGGGCTGCTGCGGCAGGGCGGGGCGCAGGTTCTGCGCGGCGGTCCCGGCGCGGGCGGCATCGCCGATCATCTGCGCGTCGCCTATATCGCCGCGGCTGAGCGCGCGGTGCTGGCCGGGGCCACAGTCGCGCAGGTCGATGCGGCGGTCCGCGAGGCAGGCGGCACACGCCCGCCGCTGGAGTTGGGCGACCGGCTGGGCGTCGACGCCGTGCTGGAGGATTTCGTGCGGCTGCATCGTCCGTTCGGCCCGCTTCTCAGCTTGCTCGCGCTCGATGCCGCGGCGAGCGGCGCGCGGCAACAGGGCTTTTACGATTGGTCAGAGGGAACGCCGCGCCCGGTCCCCGATCAGGCCGAGGCGCTGGCGGCTTTGCGCGATGAGGCCGGGATCGTGCCGCGGCGTCTGTCGAATGCACGCATCCGCGCCCGGATTCTGGCCGAGCTTGCCAATTGCGGCGCGGGGCTCTTGCAGCACGCGCAGGCGCATCGGGCGGGCGATATCGACGTCGCGGCGCGCCATGTGCTGGGCTTCGCGCCGCAGATGGGTGGCGTGATGTTCGCTGCCGACCGCGCGGGCCTTCTTGGGACGCGCAAGCTGCTGCGCGAATTGGCCGAAGAGGGCGCGCCCGAGCCGGTCACGCTCTGGGATGTGCTGATCCGCAACGGCAAATGCTTTGCCGATCTCGACGACGCCTAAGGGGACGTGCTTGAAGGGGCAGGGCCGCCTCAGCCGAGGAAGATGCCCAGCACCACCATCATCAGCCCGATCACCGACACGAACAGCGCGCCCATATTGATCGCGATGATCTTTTGCAGCCGTGCGCGCAGTTCTTCGTCGGGCAGGCCGGCACGTTTGGCGCTGGCCACTTTGACGATGCAATAGAGGATGCCGAACAGCCCGATCACCGAGACGACGGCCCCTGCCCAGATCAGATTTTCCATTGCGGCCTCCGAAAGTTGCGCGCGCCTGCCTAGCCCGTCGCGGGGGGTAAGGCAAGAAAAACGCGGGCACCCGCGATCTTGCGGGAAGAAGCGGGAGGGGCGGGCGTCCTCCCATAACCCGCCGATCCGCGCGCGCCGCCTCTTGATGCGCGCAGACGCTCGGGCTAGTCAGAGCGCCGACCCCCGTTCGCAAGCAGGAGAGGCCCATGCCCAACGATGCCGCCTACAATGTCACCGCCGATGAGCTGCGCCAGTTTGTCGAGCAGTTCGAGAGCCTCGAAGCCGAGAAGAAAGACATCGCCGAGCAGCAGAAGGACATCATGTCCGAGGCCAAGGCCCGCGGCTATGACACCAAGGTGTTGAAGAAGATCGTCGCCCTGCGCAAACGCGACAAGGATGACGTGGCCGAGGAAGAGGCGATTCTCGACCTCTACAAATCCGCATTGAATATGATCTAAAGTTCTTGGTTGGGCTTTGTTTTCTTGGCCCGACCGAATCTCTTTGAGTTTTATCGCGTCACATGAAAAAGTGTTCATGCGGCCCAAAAATGAATGACTTCTTAGTGGTTTAGGTGATATCCTGTGTCGCGTGCTGTAAGCGCGGGAGCGGAGCGGATGAACAACCACTACATAGTTTTGGGTGATGGGGTGTCGTCTCCGCTCTCAAAGGGGCATCCGTCAATCTGGGTTGGCGACACGTTGCATGAGGCCGCTTGCCTTTGGCTCAACGAAGAAGTTGTGCCAGATTCTAGGTCGAAGGGCACTTGGGATACCGCGGCCCGAAGTGTAGTGACTTGGCTCGATTACTGCGCCGCAGCGTCCGTCGATTGGAAGTATGCGCTGAGGCAGGATCTCATCGCGTATCGTGACGCATATCTCTGTGGAATATCACCTCAGACGGGGCGTCCATACAAGTCCGGCACTGTGAGAACCCGGATGACGTTCATTCTGTCATTCTTGGAATATGCATCGCGATCAGGTTTGTATTCAGGTGATTTAGTTGGCGCGTCTTCCGCTAGGGGGGAATTACCGCCTTCTCAGTTGGATGAGAACATGCTCGTTCATGTTCGACGAGGTGCTTCAGTTCGGAATGTTTCCTTTTCGCATAAGTTGGTCCCGAAGCAGTCTCAAGACGATACGGTCCGCGTGATACGCAAGGATGAGCTGCGACATCTAATCCGTTGGGCGGGACCGCGGCCTTCCGAGCGTTCAGAGAAGAATGCGGCGGGAAGTGCCAGAGATTTTGTTTTGTTGGCCCTTGGGTGGGCTGTCGGTCTCCGGGCCAATGAGATGCTTGGTCTAGAGACCTATCCGTTCGAGAGCATCGTCGTTGATCCGGAGTATCTCGGCGAGCACCACAAGATTTCGGTTTATGGAAAAGGGGGAAAGACCCGGCGGGTAGACGTTCCCGCCTGGTTGGTAGAGGACATCCAAGCCTATATCAGTGGAGAGCGAAGGCGCGCTCTTGCTCGTCGCGGGAGGCGGGCGCAAGAAGGCACGCTTCTAATAAATGGTGAGATGGCTAAGAGCTTCGTAGGAAAACCCATAAGCAAGCCTGGTATTGATCTTGTTATAAAGCGAGCCTGCGATGCCTGTGGTCTGACGGAAAAGTCCGAGAGAACCAACCCTGAAACGAATCAAATCGCGCTGGTTTCGCGACCAAAATACAGCCTTCACTGCCTGCGCCATACATATGCAGTTATGACTTATCATAGTATGGCAGCGGCTGGCTTTGATGACGTGGAGCGCTGGAAATACATCCAACTTCAACTTGGGCACGCTTCTGCTAAAACCACGATGGATTATTACCTTCGGCATGTATCAGTTTGGTCTTCCAAGCGCACTGCGTCGGCGTTGCGGGAGTTACTTGGGTGAGAGGTCGTAAGAGAGCTTCTCCTGCCGCTTCTGTCTTTCGTCAGGCTCAAGAGCGGTTTGCAGCGAACGGCGTCACGGACAACGATTCCCCTGTGGCTTGGCCACATCTCGGTAGTAGTTGGATTGACGAAAGTCCGGATCCGCAGTCTGGAAAGCCTCGGCTGCGCGTGGTGCTGACAAAGGGGAAAGGCAGGAAATATTTTGATTTTTCAATACTTCTGCATGTGCCGGCGTGGACTTCTTTCTTAATTGCAGGCTTTCAAATTCGATCTGAAACAATCTCCTTTACGAGTTCCTATACCGAATTTGGTATCCTCTGTCGTTTAAGCTCCTTCCTGCGGGAAGTAGATCAGAGGCCCGATCAGGTCGATGAAGCCTTTTGGGGGGCGTTGGTTGCGTGGCTGAATTCTCCAAGAGTGAAGGGAGAGCCCCTAGCACCGAAGACGCGCCAACAATATCTTGGGGTTTTTCAGCTAACGGTTAGTGCTCTGCTCGAAAACCCAGAATATCGTTCCCTTTCAGAACACATTCTCTATCGCTCGGGTTTTCCAGTGAGACCTTGGCCAGCATCAAGTCGAAAGACGATCCCCTCACCGGTTCTCAGGCCTGAACAACGATTGCAGATAGTTCAAGCTTGCCTCGTCTCGATTGAAGAAATTCGGCAGCGCTATGAAGAAGATGAAGCTTTGATCCGCTACGGGGAGGCTCGTCTGGCTATGGCGGCGAAGGGCTCCCATGCGCCTCTATTCGAAGATATCGGTGTATGCGCCGCAGCTTTAGACGATCTCACAGATGATCGCGTCCTTTCAGTAGCCGAATTACGAAATTTAGACTCATCCCTGATGTCTGCGATTGGAAAGAAGCACGGTGGCATCGGTGAAATTCGAAAGATGTTATATGCAACGAACGGTGACCTCGTGCCGTTCGTGATACTTCTTGCTGTCGTTACAGCATTTAATCCTTCAACCGTTCTTGGCTTGGTTTGGTCGAATATTCGTGACGCCCATGACGAGAAGAGGATCAGTATTACCGGGAGAAAGCCGCGAGCAGGAACTGCTCAAACCAGCACCCACGAGGCTGACCTGCCATCGATTGACATTCCAGCCGAGCAGGGAGTCATGGGTGGCCTGTCAGATATTCTTCAACTCCTGAGGTCTATTACCGAAAGAACGCGGCGTCTGGCGGCCCCTTCGGAAAGAGATTTTTTGTTTGTTGCAGTCCAACTTCACGCCCAAGTGAAAGTTAGCACTTTCTTTTCGCACCAAGGATTGGAGGCAAGAATTACCCCGAAGGCATTCAACGACTTTCGTGAGCGTTTCCGGCTTCCAAACTTCAGCTTGAGAATGCTTCGAGCCACTGAAGCTGAAGTGGAATACCAGAGAACCGGGGATATACTCGCGGTAAAGGACCGGATGGGGCACAAGAGTGCAAGGATAACACGAACACATTACACGTCGGGTTGGGTGCGCAGTCATGGTCAGGATCGAATTGGCGCAACGCAAGAATTGGTGGTGCGTTGGGCTTCAACGGGAGGCAAAAGTGACCCTCGCGGGCTGAAGGATCCCCGCGATGCGCCGGGAGCAACTCGCGGGTTCGGTTGCCTAGATCCCTATGACAGCCCACGCACCGGCCAGAGGAGTGGACGGCTTTGCTCAGCTTATGGTGAGTGTCCCTCTTGCCCGTTGATGCTTGCCCGTCCACGCGACCCACAGTCTGCCGCCCACTACCTTGCTCTTCGCAATGCGATCGTGGAAGGAAAGCGCGGTGTTGCCACTGGCGTTGCGTGGGTGGAGCGTTGGGCACCCGTTCTTCATGATCTCGAGAGCCTGATCAGAGAAATTCCAGAGAACGTAATGGAGCGCGCCACCCTTTTTCGCGTTTCGCTACCTCCGGTTGCGTAGCTTTAAGGAGCTGTCCTTGGCCTATGATCAGCGTAAAAGCAAACCCCGAGTGACCGCTGAAATCATTGAGGTTGGCGCAGCCCGCCCTCTTCACTTGCTGCCCCGCCAAGAACTCGCACGCCAAGCGGTTTCATCCCGAAGCTGCTGGGATGATACTACATGGTCGCTGGATCATTCAGCGTCAGGCGCGGATAATAGTCGAAGTAAGTTTCGTTGGGATATTGATCTCCCCAATGGCCAGAAGCTAACGAACCCAGTGTTTGCCGATATGCTCGACTGGCTTCGACGACTTGTCTGGTCGCTCGTTGCGGCTCCCGCCGGCGAGGGCGGCGCTCTGTCAACGGCCAGCATGAGTAGCCTTTCTCCGGGATTTCGATATTTCGTCCGATGGCTTTGCGTCAACCATATCACGTGGCCAAAAGAGTTGGATACACTGGCAGCCAGTGCTTACCTGAAGGAGCTTGAGCATCAAGCAGAGGATGAGGTGGAGCACGGACGCAGAACTGATCCGACGCAGGCAGAAATCTACAATAAGCTCCGACCGCTTTCGTTCTTGTGGCAGCAGCGCGCAGTCTTAGAGCGCGCAGGCATTGAGCCTATGCCCGGCCCCCCGTTTGGCCGCCGAACTGCCCATGATGTCACGAAAAAGATCGCAAAGATCGCATTCGGTGCGTATCGTCCTTTGCCGGACGAAGTTGCGATACCAATTATGAATACGAGCCTGCGTATGCTACAGGAGCCGGCAGAAGACGTGATAGCGCTGGCGCATGGATGTCTGACAGCTTTAAGCAGCAGCCGGACCGACAGAATCGCGCTTCGTGCGCAGAAAACATTCATTCAGTCGTTTGAATTCCAAGAAGTTAATGGGAGACCTTGGCACTGGCCGCTTGATCCAGACATGTGGAATAAGGAGCATGTCCGCAAGGTCAGGAAGGGGCTCGAAGCCATTGTCGACCGCGCGCGTAACAACAATCGACGGCCGGGTGATGCTTCCAGGAAAGGCGGGCTTCCATTCATCACAAAAATCCGCCCTTACATCGATAGTAAAAGGTTGCTGCTAGAAGCGGGAGCGGACGCCAGCGAAGCGGGAGCGTTATTCTTTAACGACGAATGGCGTTCTGTAGTGGAAGAGCAGGCTAAGCGGGAAGGTCTCTTCCTTCAGTCGAGCAAAGCTTCGCATCGTGTTCGCCAACTGGTGGTCGCAATTCAATCCGCAGCACATGTCGTTATTCAGGCCACCACGGGCATGCGCGTTGGCGAAATCGCGGCGCTGGAGGCTGGTTGCGATGAGACTACCGGACTTCCTTCCTCGGTCAAAGTCCGAGACAGCACTTCAGGGCTTGGCGAGGTTTTTATCCTCCGTAGCAAATTATCAAAGACAGAGGAGACACCGAGATCGGTTGAATGGACGCTAGGCTACCGACTGAAAGGATCCAGCGAGTTGCCTCCTGCTGTGGTCGCCATGCAGGTAGTCGATCGATTGATGGCTCCGTGGCGTGTCATGCTTGGAACGGAGTCTCTGTTTCTCCACTTCACTAACACACTGGCGCTTCCAAAGAGTGCCAGTGGGATCTCTTCAGCGATGTCATATAGGCTCCGCGACACTGTTCGCGATTTCATTGAAGAGTGGGTTGATCTAACTGGCCTTCCGGACGATGCGGCACGCCCGACTCTTGATCGTGAACTGGTTCCATATCGAGAGAGTCATGGCCGTAATTTCAAGACACACCAGCTGCGCAAATTGTTTGCAAACTTTGCCTACCGGGTTGATGGAAGAATGTTGCCGATACTTCAAATGCACTTTCACCACGTTTCGATCGCGATGACGGACGGGGGCTATATAATGTCTGATCCGGCACTGCTGCGCGAACGTGACGACGTGCGGCATCAGCATTCGGCTCTTCTGGCTCTCGACACAGCGCGGGGCTTGGCTCCTCTCGCGGGCCAATTTGGAGATGAGCTCGAGCAAATGATCAAGGGCGAGTTGGGGCGCAAAATTGAATTTGTAGACTCTGAGACAGCCTACGATGAAGCCTTCAACTACGTCGATGAAGCTGGTCTAGATCGACTATTTTACGAACCCTACGGCATCTGTGGAGCTCGTAGTGCGTCAAAAATGGCCTGTCACAAAGCTGGTGGCACCGAGGGCCACGCGCGTTGGGCGCACCGTCTCGCACCTAACTATGACACCCGTGAGCCTTCTCTTTGTGCAGGGTGTCCTAGTTTCGTTATCGCGAAGTGGCACCGGCCCTACTGGGAGGATCGGTATATTGCTCATGCGGTGCCGCTAGCGCTTGCCCAGGTGCAAGGTGACGAATCTGAAGAAGCTGATCCATTTGCCGCAGTGACGAGCTTTCGAATGCGCCAAGCCTTGGCCTTGGCTCGAAAGCTGGGGGCGGACCCGTCAGCCCTCGAAAGGCGGGTGGATGCTCGCGTGAAGGAATTGTTGGATGCCTAGACACCGCAGCCGAGCCGCAGACCTCATCGAACAGGATTTCCTTGCTGCGATCGAGCGCCTCAAGGTTGGCCAGCCGCGGCATCCGAAGCATAAGGAGTGGCTAAAGAAGAGAGGAAGCGTGCCAATTAATATCTCATCAGTAGCACGCGAGGCTGGGCGTGCGCGCGGTTTAATCGCGACTGAGGCCACGAAGTATCAGAAAGTGCGAAACCTTGTTCTACTTGAAGCGGGTGAAATGGGCGTCGAGCCTGGCAATCGCCAGGATGTTGTTGCGGATTTGCGTGCTCAGGTCGCTGAGCTGCGTGCCGAGTTGAGGTCCGCGCGTGAACATGCAGCTTATCACTTCAAGCTGCGGTCAGAAGCTGAAAAGCGGCTTCAGGAACTTCTCAGACGCTATGAGCGCTTAAAAAAGAAGTTGAAAAGCTCAAGACAGAGCGGGTCTGTGGTTCGATTGTTCCCTGAGAATGAGTGATTAGTGTGCTCAGAATTTTTTCACATCTTCGCCGCCTTCTCATGCAACCTGCTCGCGTGTAGAGTGCCCGAAATTTCGATTTATAGATGAAGGTTGAAATTCTATGTTGATACTTCATATTTCTGATATCCACTTTAAGTCGCCGCAATGCCTAGATCCGGCTCAAGACCCAGATTTAGCCATTCGAACGCGCATGATGCGCGACTTGGCGCAACAGGTTGGATTTTGACCTGCCACGGGATTTTTCCTCCACCATCGATTAGAGTCCGACCCAACTTGAGGACGGACAATGAAGCGAACGAGATTCACGGACGAGCAGATCATCGGCATCCTGGCCGAACACGAGGCAGGCGCGAAGTGCGCGGACTTGTGCCGCAAGCAATCAGATCTCACCCGAACAGGAGATCGGTAGCGTCACCGCAGACGGCGCCTATGACACGCGCAAGTGCCATGATGCCATTGCGGATCGAGGCGCCGCCGCCGTCATCCCACCCCGCAAGAACGCAAAACCATGGAAGCCGAACACTGCCGGAGCGGTCGCTCGAAACGAAGCCTTGCGGGCGTCGAAATATCTCTGTCGGGCGCTTTGGCGAAACTGGAGCGGCTATCACCGCCGAAGCCGCGTCGAAACGAAGATGCACTGTATGAAACTGCTGGGGCAGCGCCTCATGGCGCGGGTCTTCGACCGTCAGGTCGCTGAACTCCAAATCCGCATAGCCGTCCTGAATGGCTACACCGCGCTCGGCATACCTGTCACTGAGGTCGTGGGATAAGTCTGTCCGGGGATAGGGGAACCTCGCCTAACAGCCGAATTGCGCAACAGAGTCCCGATCTGACGCCGAAGTTGCGCGAGTTGCTGCGTAAGGAAATGCTGTCGATCGGTAAGCGGCGGCTGCATCCCACCT
>NZ_DFRG01000246.1:48990-54284 GCF_002378135.1 Thioclava sp. UBA3469 | reverse complement strand
GCCCCAAGGGCAGCAAACCAAACCGCCCGAGTCACCAGCGAAATGAACGGAATCGAATAGCCATCAATACGAGGAAGACGCCGAGCCAAGACTAGGCTCAGGGCCTATTGGTCGGCATGCATCCCTTGGGGCGGCCTCCTCCAGAGGGCCGGACACCTGACCCACGCGCGGCATGACACTCCTGCCGCGCGCGCCGTTTGCTTCAATCGGCCAGCCTGATCGGCCCGCGCTCGGGATAGAGATCGCCGGGGCCGGGGTTTGCCTCGGGGCTGCGTCCCCCGAGATGCGTCATGATCCCCCACACCGCATTGAGCGACGTCTGCACCGCGCCTTCGACCCAGGCGGGGGTCCAGCTCACACCGTCCCCGGCGAGGAAAACGCCCTTCTGGCTTGCGGCCATGCCTTGCTGCATGAAGTGGCCGTAGATGCGGTGGTTGTAGCGATAGTGACCCGGCAGGGCGCCCTTGAAGGCGCCAAGGAAGTTTTCGTCCGCCTCCCAGCTCACGCAGATCGGCTGGCCGCGGATATGAGAGGCAATGTCGACGCCGGGGTAGATTTTGCCCAGCGCCTGCAGCGACAGCTCGACCCGGCGCTCCGCACTGAGCGGCAGCACCTTGAGCGCATCGCTCATCCAGGCGTAGCTGAGGCAGATCACGCCGGGGCGGTCGGGTCCGTTGTCGAAGAAATAGGTGCCCCGCGTCAGCCGGTCGGTCAGCGTCATCGACATCAGCGGCTCGCCGGTTTCCGGATCGATGTCGTTCCAGAACGGTCGGTCGGTCATGACGAAGGTTTTCGCGGCCTGCATGTAGCGGGTCCGGTCGAGCGCCATCCACATCTTCTGATCGAACAGATCCTCTTCGGTCTCGATCGCCGTCGTCAGCAGGTGCGTCTGGCACGTCGCCAGCACCGCCGCATAGTCGTCCTCGTTGCCCCATTGGTCGCGAAGCCGGATCATCTCGCCTGCGCGGCTCAGGGCGGTCGCCCGGCTGCGCGTCGCACCGCCATGCAGGCTCGCGAGCGTCGTACCCTCCGGCCAATGCGCGCAGGCAGGCGCCGCGTTCCAGAGGCGATGCAGGACAGTTTCCACCCCGCCCACGATGTAGCGCTGATCGTCGTCGAGCCCGAGCAGATTCACCCGCAGGATTTCCAGCATCGAGTTCGGGAAATCAGAGTCCCAGCCGCCAGTGCCGAAGCCGACCTGACCGAAAATCTCCCGGTGCGAGAAATCGAGCTTCTGAAACGCGTCGGAATGGGCCACGAAATCGTAGAAGGTGCGCTCATCCCAGTCTTGGACGAGCGGATCCCAGATCGCCTTGATGGCCTCAATGTCCTTGGCGCGCACCGCGGCTTGCAGGTCGGGAAAAGCCGCCTGACTGCGCAGCGCTTCGTCATAGGCCTCTGCGATCTGATGGTATTGCTCGGGCAGGTCCTCGAGGCTGCGGGCGAAATGGCGTTGGCCCTCAAGCTCGATGACGGTCGACCCGGCGGCGGGCGTCAGCGGGTTCGGAAAAGGTCGGCTCTCGCATCCGACAAGATCGACATAGTGGTAGAACCCGCGCGAGGAGACGGGGAAGCGCATACCGCCAAGCTCCGCCACGACCCCATCCGTTCCTTCGAAGCTCTGCGAGCGCAACCGCCCGCCGAACTGAGAGGACTCGTAAACCACCGGTCGCAGTCCCAGCTTCATCAATTCGTAGGCCGCGATTACCCCGGCCGCTCCGGCACCGATGATGGCGACCGGCGCGCCAAGTACATTCTTCGGAACCGTGCCGAGACCCGCGGGATGACTGATCCAGTCCTCGTAGGAAAAGGGGAAATCCGGTCCAAAGGCTGTCAATTGCTGCATAGCTGTCTCCTGCTCCGCCAGTCGTCACCGCAACCCGATGGATGCGGTAAAGAAGACCTCTACGAGAATGCCAGGGTCTGCAAGCGGGCATTCCGCGGGCGCTCGGGCCGGCGGGTTGACCAGATCGATCCGGCCTTTCAAGCCCGAGTCACCGCAGCGAAATCCGCGACGGCTCTCACCCGGGAGGCGCCATCGGGCCGGCGGCTTCCGTCGCCGCGATGTATCCCGGCTGCGCTCGCAGCGCCGCCCAATAGGCCGCGACCTTCGGATGATCCGCGAGCAGGTCGAACCGCGCCAACAAGGCAATGACATAGGACATCTGGATATCGGCCAGCATCGCCTTGTCGCCAAATAGCAGAGGCCCGGTACCGATCGCCCGCGCGATGAAATTGAGATGGGCATCAAGCGCCGCCTGCGCCTGAGCGGGGACCGGCTTGTCGCGGAAGGCTGGCAAAATCGCCTGCAGCGCGACCTCGGCGAAGGAGCTCTCGACGTAATCGAGCAGTTCCTCGTGTTGCCAGAATTCCGGAGTGCCCCGCGGCGGCGTGTGGGTCTCGTCGCCGTATTTCGCGACGAGGTAGCGTAGGATCGTCGCGGACTCCGCGAGTATCCGATTGCCGTCCTCGATCACCGGGGACTTGCCCAGGGGGTGAACCCGGGACAGGGCCTCCGGCGCGCGAAAATTCTCGGTGCGCTGATAATCGACCCGGTGGCAAGGCTCGCCAAGATCGGCGAGCAGCCACAGCACCCGGGTCGCGCGGGAATAGTGCAGAGCGTGAAGCGTGATCATGGCAGGAACACCGCCTTGGCGTTGACGAATTCCTTCATGCCGAAGCCGCCGTGCTCGCGCCCGTAGCCGGAATCCTTGACCCCGCCGAAGGGCATGTTCGGATCGGCGGTCCCGAAGGAGTTGATCCGGACCATCCCGGTGTCGAAGTGATCGCGGGCGAGTTTGAGGGCGCGGTCTTCATCCTTGCTGAAGATTCCGCCGCCAAGGCCATAGCGGCTATCATTGGCGATGCGCATCGCATCCTCGTCATCCTTGGCGCGGATCACCGCAGCGACGGGACCGAAGATTTCGTCATCATAGGCGGGCATGCCGGGGACCACGTCGACCAGCACCGTCGCGGGGTAATAGGCGCCGGTGCCGCCCGGGGCCTCGCCACCGCAAAGAGCCTTTGCACCCTTGGCGAGGCTCTGCTCCACCTGCTCCTTCACGGTTTCGAACTGATCCTCGCTGGACAGCGGACCAAGCTGGGTGTCGTCTTTCGTGGGATCGCCCATCTTCACCGCCTTCATCTGCTCGACGAAGGCCTCGACGAAGGCGTCATAGACCTTGTCCGCCACGACGAACCGCTTCGCCGACACACAGGTCTCGCCGTTGTTATACAGCCGCCCCATCAGCGAGAATTTCACCGCCGTTTCGATATCGGCATCTTCCAGCACGAGATAGGCATCGTTCGATCCCAGCTCCAGCACGGTCTTCTTCAGCGCCTTCGACGCGACGCTGCCCACATGCCGACCCGCGCCGTCGCTGCCGGTCAGGGTCACACCGCGCACCAGCGGATGCTCGATCAGATTGTCGCTGGTCTCGTGGTCGATCAGGATGACCTGGAACAGATCCTCGGGCAGCCCGGCCTCGATGCATAGCTCCCGCAGGCGCAGCCCGGAGCCGGTGCAGATGCTCGCATGTTTGAGCACGCAGGCGTTGCCCGCCATCAGGTTCGCCGCCAGAACACGGACCGGCTGATAGAGCGGGAAGTTCCACGGTTGGATCGAGTAGATCACGCCGGTCGGCTGATAAGTGACCACACCACGCGATCCGTTGGCGCCGTGGGTACGTTCCTCGTCGGCCAGCGCGTCTGGCCCGTTGTTCGCGGTATATTCAAAGATCGCGGCGCAGATCTCGACCTCGGCCTTGCCGTCCTTCAGAAGCTTGCCGGTCTCGCGCGTCATGAGCGCGGCCAGCTCTTCCGCGTTCTCGCGGAGCGTCGCGGCGATCTTGGTCAGGTAAGGCGCGCGTTCGGAATGGGACAGCTTGCACCACTCCAGAAAAGCGGACTGCGCGGCCTCGAGTTTCTCGACGGCCTCCTGCTCGGACATCAGCGGATAGGTCTGGATCGTCTCGCCCGTCGCAGGGTTGGTGGTGGTGATCGTGGACATGAGAACTCCTTCGATTTCACCAGCGAAACTTGCACCGCAGTCGAGGAGTTCCAGCGTCCGCGACGGTAACGCGGCGTCTTTCGGCCCGCGAAACGGTCACTGCTGACCACGAAAACTTGTCCCAAGCGCGGCCTTGTCGCTCTCACCCGGGGCCAAGCATTTGAAGACCCCGGAAAAGACGCAGCGGAACGTAGCCGCGCGCCTTTTCGCTCCACGCTTTGCGGTCGCCTCGGACGCAGGGCGCTCTATCTGGCAATGCAAGCGCGCCCTCGGAAACCTCTGGGCGTGAACCAACCTCTTCCTGACGACATTCAAATCTGGAGATCGACATGGCGACCACTGGCAAGCAACTGTTCACGACGCTGGAGGCAGACGGTACGCTCACCGTCGCGATCGAGGACGTGGACTTCCCCGATCCGACCGGCAACCAAGTCCTCGTGAAGATGGAGGCGGCTCCGATCAATCCGTCCGACCTCGCGATCCTCGTCGGCGCAGCGGATATGGAGAACGCGGAATATTCTCCCGGCAAATTCGTGGCCAAGATGCCCGAGCCGTTCAACGCGGGTTCGAAAGCACGGCACGGCCTCAAGCTGCCCGCGGGCAACGAGGGCGCGGGCACCGTTGTCGCGACCGGTGACAGCGACGCGGCCAAGGCGCTGATGGGGCAACGCGTCTCCTGCGTGCCGGGCAACGCCTACAGCCAATATTGCACCGCCGATGCGCAGATGTGCCTGCCGCTGGGCGATCACTCCTCCGAGGACGGCGCGAGCGCCTTCGTCAATCCGATGACCGCGCTGGGGTTCGCCGAGAACGCCAAGATGGACGGGCAGGACGCGATCCTGCACACGGTGGGGGCGTCGAACCTCGGCCAGATGCTGACCCGCATCTGTCAGGAGGACGGACTCGGTCTCGTCAATATCGTGCGCAAGGACGATCAGGTCGATCTGCTCGAGAAGATCGGCTCGACCCATGTCGTGAACTCGTCGCAGGATGACTTCATGCAGAAACTCAGCGCCGCGATCGACGACACCGGCGCCTTCTACGGCTTCGACCCGATCGGCGGCGGCCACGCGGTCGACAACGCCTTCAAGGCGATGGAGCAGGTCGCGGTAAGCCGGATGACGGAATACTCGCGCTACGGCTCGAACCAACCGAAGCGGATGTTCATCTACGGGCGGCTCGACACCGGCCCGACGACGCTTTCCCCGAGCTACGGCTTCGGCTGGACGCTGTCGGGCTGGCTGCTGTTCCCGTTCCTGCAAGCGGCGGGGCAAGAAACCGTCGG
>NZ_DFRG01000246.1:44297-48679 GCF_002378135.1 Thioclava sp. UBA3469 | reverse complement strand
AAGAAACCGTCGGCCGCATGCGCAAGCGCGTCCGCGACAATCTCACGACCACCTTCGCCAGCCATTACAAGACGCGCGTGAATCTCGACGAGATGCTGACGAAGGAAGCCGTGACCGACTACCGGAAGATGAAGACCGGGGAGAAATACCTCGTGACCCCCTGGTCCTGATGATGCATCGCCGAAGTGGCTCGGAACGGATCCGGGCCGCTTCGGATTCTGACGAACCGACAGTCGCTGGGCTAGACCAGAGTCAGCTCGCGCTCCGCCCGTGTCTGCGCGGCGGCAAAAGCAGCCTGAGGCAAAACGCAGTCTCTGCGAGGATCGTCACCCCGTATGCCGGGGCGAAAGCCGCCGAGAGGTCGGGGGCGAGAAACCGGATCCAGCTGCCAATCAGATAGACCAGACCGGCCAACGCGAGCCCCACCCCGAAGGCTCTCGCGAAGAGGCCCGAGCGCCAGACCAGAACGCCCATCATCAGGCTGTTCACACCGAAGAAGACCAACCCGAGATCGTAGCCATGGCCATGCAGATCGAGAAAGATCAATGCCAGCGACTGAGCGTCGGCCACATCATGGGCATTCGACAGAAGCAGCCAAGCCGTCTGCAACGCCATCAGGTTTGCCGCGATGAGGACCGCCTGAATCAGCCGGAACACCATCGCCGATAGGGCAAGACCCGGAGCGACGCTGCGGAAAATCAGATATAGCAAGACGGCAAGCCCCGCATCGCTCAGCGCCATCACCAGATCGGCGATGATCGCCAGCCGGAACTGGCCCGGTGCCGCCAGTATTGCCGAGGCCGTGCCCGCGGCATCCGAAAGTGCGATAAGCGGAGCGCGCAGGCCGAGCTCGGCACCGAGCCCCATGACGATGATGATGAGATATAGCAGCCCGGCGAGGCGCGACTTTCGGATCAGGTCGTCCGTCGGGGAAAGTTGGGCCACGCGGAAGTCCTCCGTTGATTGACGCTCACGCCGCTCTCGATTGCGCCACGTGCGACGGGCGGAAGCTATTGGCAACCTGCGGACGGTTCGCGCGCTGCCCGGCCCAGACCGAGATAAGAACGATAGCCGCGCCGCTCATCTGGAGCAACGACAGGCCCTGCCCCAGCCAGAGCCAGTCGAGGGTGACCGCCGTGACCGGGCTCATCATCCCCAGCATCGAGACCGCGCCGGGCTCGAGACGGGCGATGCCCCGGAACCAGATCGCGTATGTCGCGCCCGCCCCGATCAGGCCAAGCCAGATCAGACCTGACAGGTTCAGCGCGGTCAGCGGCGGCAGGGACGGCTCGACGATCAAAGCCAGTGGCAGCAGGATCAGCCCGCCCGCCGTCAGTTGCCAGCCGGTGAAACTCAGCGCCGAGACAGGCGGCTGCCATTTGCGGCTGAGCACGGTGCCCGCCGCCATCGACGCGGCCCCGCCAATACCGGCGATGACACCCACAGGATCCAATGCGGCCTCGGGCCCCAGCAGAAGAAGCGCGACACCCAGCACACCCGTCGCCGCGGCGATCACCGCACCGGCGCGCACCGGCGTGCCAAGCCAGCCGCGCGCCATGAGGATGACCATCATCGCCTGAAGCGAGCCGAGCGTCGCCGCGACCCCGCCGGGCAGCCGATAGGCCGCGACGAAGAGAAGACTCCAGAACAGGGCGAAGTTCAGACTGCCAAGGAGGAAAGTGCGGCCAAGCCATGCACGCGGCGGCAGCGACCGCGTGAGCGCGACCAGCAACACCCCCGCAGGCAAGGCGCGCAAGGCCGCAAGCGTGATGGGGTAGCCAGCGGGCAGCGCCTCGGTGGTGACGAGATAGGTGCTCCCCCAGATAGCCGGGGCGAGCGCCGTGAGAAGAATATCGGTGGTACGTGACATTGGGTGACTCGTATTCAGGGAGAAGCGCGCGCGCGAGAGAGAGAGAAGACTGGGCCTCGGGGCGGCAACGGTGCGCCGCGTTAGGCCCCTTCTGAATGCCTCACCTCATGGAGACCCTCCTCAGGCGTGGGTTCGACGAAATGGCGGGTGAACTGACGAAACTGGGCTTCGGAGACCTCGAACGGGTGATCCCCGCGATGATTGCGCGCCTTCAACCGCGCCAGGCATATAGCATCGGACACGTCGAGGACATGGAGCTGATGTGCCGCGTCCGTCTGATCGAGGATACCGCGTAGCCAGTCCCGTTGCGTGACGGTATTCGCCGGGAAATCGAGGACCACCGAAAGCCCCGCATTCAGCAGTTTCACGACATGCGGCGCGACGACCCGCCGGAGCCTCGAAGAATAGTCGACGTAATCGGACGGTGACCGCAACGCATCGGCGAAAAGCACATGGAGCCACTCGTCCTCGACGATGAGTACCGTTCCGGGCGCACGCGCCAAGCGTGCCGCCAGAGTGGATTTGCCAGAGGCGATCTTGCCGCACAGCATGTAGAGGGTCGGAGATGGATAGGTCATTTTGGCGCCTTCGGTCGGGTCGCTCAGCGGAAGTGGCGCGGCGAGAGACAGGGGCGCTCGGGCCAGGGCTCGAGCCCGATATCGCGCATCAGATAGGGCGAGAGATCGCGCGGCACGCGTCGCGGATGGAAGCGCCGATGCCGGAGACCACGGAACAACAAACGGATCTTCATCAGGGGCTCTCCTCACGCGACGAGTTTCAGCGAGCTGCGCAGCTGTGCCGCGAGGTCTTCACGCGTCCCGTTCACGAGCCGCGCGCCGGTTTCCCGGACGATCAGCGCGGGGATGGAGCGGACCTGAAGGGCACGGGCGCGTTGTCGATCGGCTTCGACGGCTTCGGTGGTGGCCGGATCGTCGAACGCCTCTGCGAAGGCCGCCGCCTCGAACCCGAGGCTTCGTGCGACGTCGCGCACGACGACCGGATCGGCGATGTTCCGGGCCTCGGTGAGATGCGCGCGCTGCAACCGGTCGAACATCTCCCAATGGGCGTCCTGCCCGCCCAGCGCCTCTGCGGCCTTGCATCCGAGCGCGGCGGCCATCCCGTGCGGATAGTCGAAATCAGCGGCCCGCATGGCCTCGATATCGACAAGCTCTGGCCGGTCGCTGACCTCTCTGCAGACCGCCCAATGCCCGAGGATGGTCGCGCGGGCGGCGTCGGGGGAGCCCCAGCGCGCGGCCATTTCTTCGCGATCGGCCTGCAGGACGAATGTGCGATGCCGGATGTCGAGATCGAACTCGGCGGCGAGGCTACGCATCCGCGACGAGATATTGAAACACCAGCAGCAGACCACGTCGTGAAAGAAATCGATGGTGAGCTTGGGCATCATGCGGCCTCCTCGTTCAGAGCGGCCCCTGCCAGCCGCGCCGCGATTCGTGCGACATGAGCGCCCTGAAACCGTGCACCCGCGAGATCGGTTTCGGTCGGTGTCCGTGATCCGTCCGCTCCGGCGATCGTGCCGGCGCCGTAGGGCGCACCGCCGACGATCCCGTCGGCCCGCGTCTGATCGGCGAAAGTGTAAGGCATCCCGGCGATGAGCATCCCGAAATGCTGCAGCGGAATCTGCGTGGAAAGCAGCGTCGCCTCGTGCCCGCCATGCTGCGAGCCGGTCGAGGTGAACACGGCGGCGACCTTGCCGACCAGCGCATTGCGCGCCCAGAGCCCGCCCGCCTGATCGAGGAAGGACTTCACCTGCCCGGCCATCATCCCGAACAGCGTGGGCGTACCGAAGATGATCGCATCATAGGCTTCGAGATCGGCGGGGCTGGCGACGGGCGTATCATCCGCGGCGAAGCCAGCCTTCTGCCGGATGTCATCGGGCAGGGTTTCGGGAACGCGGCGGAGATCGACATGCGTGCCGGGCACGCTGCGCGCCCCCTCCGCCTCGGCTTGGGCGAGCGCACGGACATGGCCGTAGCTGGAGTAATAGAGAACGAGAACGCGGGTCATTGGATCCTCTCAGGGCATGGGTTTCGTTGCCTGAGAAGATCGCGGATCAGCCGCTTGGGAATAAGCGGCCTAGGCGCAAATCACTCTTTACGCCGGTTGAAGAATGTCAGGGCGCCATCGCCGCCCGCAGGTGATCGAGAAACGCCGTCACTTTCGCATCCATGCCCAGCCGCGAGGCCGTCACCGCGAAAATCTCCGGCGCGGGCAGTTCCCACTCGGGCAGGACGCGCACCAGATCGCCGCGCCTCTCTGGCTCATTCGAGACGAAATCCGGCAAGGTGCCGATGCCTTGCCCCGCGATCAGCAGATCCCGTAGCACGAGGCTGTTGCCCACGCGAATGGCGGGATCGAGATCGAGGGTGATCGCGCCCTCCGGCCCGTGCAGCGCCCATTTCGTCAGATGGTCGGCCAGCAGGAAGCCGATGACCCTATGCTCCGCGATATCCTCCGGTCGCTCGGGACTGCCAGCCTGCGCGAGATAGGCGGG
>NZ_DFRG01000246.1:0-43967 GCF_002378135.1 Thioclava sp. UBA3469 | reverse complement strand
GAAGATGCGCTGCCGCATCGTGCCGATCTTGCGCGCGACCAGAGCGGAATCCGGCATCGCCGGTCGGATGCGGATCGAGACATCGAAGCCGCCCTCCACCATGTCGACAACCCGGTCATCGAGCGAGAGCGACAGCCGCAGATCGGGATGCGCCTCCAGAAACTCCGGCAGGATCGGGGAAATCACCGTCTGCCCGAAAGAGCTCGAGGCGTTCACTTTCAGATGCCCGCGCACCGCCCCCGCCACGTCGCGGATACGCGTCTCGACCGAGGTCACCGCATCGAGAATGCCGCTCGCCTCGTCATAGTAGAGCCGCCCGGCATCGGTCAGAGACATCGAGCGCGTCGTGCGTGTCAGCAGCGAGCTCCCGAGGCTTTCTTCCAGCAGCTTGATCTCGCGGCTCAAAAGCGCGGGCGACACCCCGAGATCCTCCGCCGCGCGCGCGAAACTGCCGCGCTCGACGATGCGGCGGAAGGCTTGCATGACGGAAAGCTTGTCCATTTCGGAAGACCCTCGGGGCGGTCAGGTAGCGCTCCGAATAGCACGAATTTCGCGCCACGCGAACGCCCTCGCAGAGAGCGGTCGCAAGCGCCGAAGCCGCAGGGCGCATCGCCGGGGATTGGACCGACCTTCACGACCGCGGCCCAAAACTACGACCGGAGGGCCCGCTCACTCGGTGGGCCGCTCCTCCAGATCCAGCCGCATCGTGGCCATGCCCTGCCGCCGCGACAGCTCCTCATAGCCAGCCGAGAGATAGGCGTTGTGGGCTGGCGCGTTGTCGACTTCCACCTTCAAGGTCAGGGTCAGCGCCCCGAGGTCGCGCGCCGCCTGCTCCACATGGCTCGTAAGCTCCGCAGCGGCACCACCGCGTACTTCTTCGATGAGATAGACATAGGTAAGGTGCCGCACTTCCGGCCCGACACCCTCACGCAGCGCGAAGAAACCCACGTCTCGCCCCGCGGCATCCTGCAGGTAGAAGGAGACATCCTCGCGGTCTCCGAGCCACTTCTGATGCCATTCCATCTCGTCGAACGGGACTTTCGCATTGGGATTGAGCAGCGGGATTTCGGCGTCCGAAAGCATTGCTGCCAAGGGTGCCAGATCGCGGTCGCGGTTGCGGCGCAGGGTAAGTGTCATATGTCCTTCCTTCGGCTGGGCCCGGCACGTGCGCCGAGGGTCCTCATGAAAGGTCGCGTGCCTGACACAGAAGTCCAGTGCGGGTCAACCGGAGGGTGCCCCGCAACTGCGTCCATGTCCACGGTGCGGGCAGGCCCGAGCGGCGGGCCAGCAGATAGCGGCGTTCGAATATTCGCCATTTCGGAGCTTTGGAGAATAATCGAGCGAGCTTTGTGAGGGGTGTGGGGACGGCACAACAAAGCTCGCTCGATACCCCGCGGCTCAGGTCAGGCGTGTTTGCGGCCGGTGACCATGGCTCTCGCGAGGTGTTCGGGATGGGAGTGGCCCGCGAGGTGCACGCCTCCCAAATGTAGGACACTCAGGTCGAGTGTCAGGTGGGCGGTGGCGAAGCTCGCCACCAGCCCGCAGTATCCGAAGCGGACGAAAGGGCCTCAGACCCGACTGGCCGCTCCTTCGCACATCAGTCCAGCTCGGAGCCGATGATCTCGCCCGACACCGGGTCGAGCTTCAGCTCAAGCCGACGACCGTCGCGATCGCGAACCTTGGCTTCATAGCTGTAGCGCTCCATCTCCATCTTGCTGATCTGGTAGCCCTCGGCACGCAGGTCGCTGGCGACCTCGTCCATCTTCTTCCACTGCTCGCGTGCCTGATTCATGTTGCGAACTTCCTCGCGGTAGTTCGACGGCATGCCGTATTCGCCCTCGGACTCGCCATTGCGATACGAGTTGCGATATTCGTTCCGGTATTCGTAGGTCTCGCGGTTCTGGGACTTGGTCTGCGTGGCATTCTTCTGCGGCAGCATGACCTGACCGCCCGACTGCCCGCCGCCGCCATTCCCATTGCCACCAGGACCCTGCGCCTGTGCGGCACCGAGGCTGAATGCGCCGACAGCGGCACCGAGGGCGGCGGTGAAGAGAAGAGTGCGTTTCATCTTTAACTCCTGTGATCGGATAGGGGCGAGTTGCCCGGATGAGACGACATTCGCAGATTCACTCTGACGCCGTACTGACGGGCTTTGTCAGCGTTCTGTCAGCTTGTTTGCGCTAGGAAAGCCGCATGAAAACGCTCACGACCCTCCTCCTTCTTTCGCTGGCCATGGCCACGCCCGCCCTCGCCGATCGTGCGGGCGGCGGCGGCGGTTCGGGCCGAGGCGGCTCGGATCACGACCGGGCGCGAAGCGCGGTCGAGCGCGAGGAAATCCTTCCGCTATCGAAAATCCTCGGCGGTGTGCGCAACCGTTTCGGCGGCCGCGTCATCAAGCTGGATCTCGAATCGGATGACGGTCACTATGTCTACGAGCTCAAGCTGATCACCCCGGAAGGCCGGATCATCGAGCTTGAGGTTGACGCGGCGACCGGTTTGCCGATTGGTGGTCCCGAAGACAGCGAGCGCGACGGGGACAAGTAATGCGCGTATTGGCGGTCGAGGACGACCAGAGGATCGCGGCGGATCTAAAGGCTGCGCTCGAGGCGGCGGGATTTCTCGTCGAGACCTGCGCGGACGGGCTCGATGCGTGGTTTCTGGGCGATACCGAAGATTACGACCTCGTCATTCTCGATCTGGGCCTGCCGAAGATGGACGGGCTTAGCATCCTCAAGAAATGGCGCGCCAATGATCGCGAGATGCCGGTGCTGGTGCTGACCGCGCGCGGCGCCTGGACCGAGCGGGTCGAGGGGATCGACGCGGGCGCCGACGACTACCTGCCCAAACCGTTCCGCATGGAAGAACTCGTGGCCCGTGCGCGCGCGCTGATCCGGCGCTCGGCGGGGCGGGCCTCGGCGAACCAGAGCGTGGGCGAGTTGACGCTCGACGCGAACCGGATGAGCGTGTCGATCCGCGGCGTGCCGATTGCGGCGACGGCGCTGGAATTCCGGCTGCTCTCCTACCTGATGCTGCATCGCGACCGCGTCGTGCCGCCGACCGAACTACTCGAACATCTCTACGGCGATGACGACTCGCGCGAGGCCAATGCGCTGGAGGCGCTCGTGGCGCGGCTGCGCCGTAAGCTGGGCCCCGGCGTGATCGGCACGCGGCGCGGCTTTGGCTATTTCCTCGAAGGCGGCGGCGCGTGATGCGGTTGTCGCTGCGCCTCCGGCTCGCGCTTGGCGGCGCGCTCGCGGTGGTGCTGGCGCTGGCGATTGCCTCCGCCGCGCTTACGGCGCTGTTTGCCGCCCATGTTCAGCGCCGGGCCGAGGCCGAACTGTCGGTGCAGCTCGATCAGGTCGTGGCGGCGCTCGGACGCGATGCCGACGGGAGGCTGGCGCTGCAGACGCCGCCCGCCGATCCGCGGTTCGACCAGCCTCTGAGCGGGCTTTATTGGCAGATCGACCTCGGCGACACGCTGCTGCGGTCGCGCTCGCTTTGGGATTACGCGCTGCCGCTACCGCCCGATGAGCTGCCCGACGGACATATCCACGTGCATCGTCTTCCCGACCAGACAGGCGACACCCTTCTGACGCTGGAGCGCAGCGTGACCCTGCCGCCTTCGCTGGGCGGGAGCCAAGTGCGCGCGGCAGTCGCGCTGACGACGGTCGATCTGGATCAGGCGCGCAACGATTTTCTCAAGGAACTGCTGCCCTATAACGCTATCCTCGCAGCCGCTCTGATCGTTGCCGGATGGGTTCAACTTTTCTTTGGCCTGCGGCCCCTTTCGGAAGTGGGCCGCCGCGTGCTCGCCGTGCGCTCGGGCGAACAGCGGCGGCTTGGCAGCGATTTCCCGAAAGAGGTGCAACCGCTCGCGAATGAGGTCGATGCGCTGATCGACGCCCGCGAGGCCGAGCTGGACCGCGCGCGCCACCGCGCCGCCGATCTCGCGCACGGGTTCAAGACCCCGCTGCAGGCGCTGATGGGCGAGGCCGACCGGCTGCGCCAGACCGGCCAGACCGAGCCTGCCGCCGCCATCGAGGAGATCGCCGAAGCGATGCGCCGCCATGTCGATCGCGAACTGACGCGGTCGCGCCTCGCGGGACGCGTCGTGAAAGACAAGGCCACGGTGGCCCCTGTCGTGCAGCAGATTGTCTCGGTGATCCGGCGCACCCCCACGGGCAGCGCGGTGGAATGGAACATCGCCGTGCCCGAGGATCTGCAGGTGACGCTCGACGCCAGTGATCTTGCCGAAGCCTTGGGCGCGCTGATCGAGAATGCCAGCCGCCACGCCACGTCGCAGGTCACGATCCGCGCAAGCCGACGCGCGGAAATGATCGCCATCGACGTGCAGGACGACGGCCCCGGCATCTCGGCGGACCGCATCGAGCATCTTCAGAAACGCGGCGCGCGCGCCGATGAAAGCGGCCATGGTTTGGGGCTGTCGATCAGTGCCGAGATCGCGCAGGCCGTCGGCGGCACGCTGAGCATCGCGAATGCGGAGACCGGGCTGCGTGTGACGCTAAACCTTCCGGACGCCCGCGCTGGCGTTCCCGGGACGCGCCGCTCCTGAACACCTGAAACGGGCATCATCCTCACGCATCGTTTATGAGCGATGTCCTGCCTACATATTCAAGTTTTGGAACATGAATCGATCGCGGCGCATTTCTCCGGCAATCCCGAGCTGACGGAAATTCGGAGGCAAATGACATGACTATGCGTTTTGAACAGATCCTTGCGGAAGGGATCGCCCAGTGCTCCTACCTCCTGGGCGACACCGGCAGCGGCACCGCCGCCGTTGTCGATCCCCGCCCGGATTGCGATATCTATATCGAGCGCGCCAAGGCGCTCGGCCTGACGATCACCCATGTGTTCGAGACCCATATTCACGCCGACTTCCTGTCGGGCGCGCGCGAATTGGTGGACCGGCTGGATGGCACGCCCAAGCTTTGCGTCAGCGTCGAAGGCGGCGCCGAATATGACTTCGCGCATGAGGGCATCTGCGATGGCGACAAATTCACCTTCGGCCAACTCACGCTTGAGACGCGGCACACGCCGGGGCACACGCCCGAACACGTCTCCTTCCTGCTCTACGAGAAGGACAATGACGACCCGTGGGGCGTGCTCAGCGGCGATTCCTTCTTCGTGGATTCGGTCGGCCGCCCCGACCTCTTGGGCGACGACAAGACCGAGGAACTGACCGAGGCGCTCGTCCGCACCACGCAGGAATTCTACATGCAACTGCCCGACGGTGTGCTCGTCTACCCCTGTCACGGCGCGGGCTCGGCCTGCGGGCCGAATATCGGCGACCGGATGTCGACCAGCATCGCCTATGAGAAAGCCCATAACAAATACGTCCAGATCACCGATCTGGAGGCCTTCAAGGAGGAGATGACGAAGGACGCGCCGCCGGTGCCCACGCATTACCCGCGCCTCAAGAAGGTCAACGCGGCGGGCCCCGAGGTGATGCACGGATTGCCGCGCTGCATCGGCAAAACGCCAGAGGAGTTCGAGGCGCTGATCGCCGACAAGGACGTGCAGCTCGTCGATCTCCGCGACATGCTCGCCTTCGGCGGCGGCTTCATCGAAGGGTCGCTCAATATCGGGCTGCAGCCGATCCTGTCGGTCTGGGCCGGATGGATGCTCGATCCCGACAAACCCATTGCCTTGGTGAGTGAAAAAGCTGTCGACATCGACGAGGCCGTGCTGCGTCTCTGGCGCGTGGGTTTCACGAAATTCGCGGGCTACCTGAACGGCGGCATCGCCGCGTGGCGCACCTCCGGGCGACCGCTTGCGCATATCCCGCAGGTCACGGTGCAGGCGCTGAAGGGCAGCGATCTGACCCCGCTCGACGTGCGCAAGAATGAGGAGTGGGACGGCGGCCGTATCCCCGGCGCGATCCACCATTTCCTCGGCACGCTCGAAGACGAGATGGACCAACTCGACCGTTCCGTCGACTATGCGGTCTATTGTCAGGGCGGCTACCGTGCCAGCGTCGCTGCGAGCCTGCTGCACCGCGCCGGGTTCAAGAACCTCTCCGCTGTGCCGGGCAGCTTCGGCGCATGGTCCGCGCAGGACTACCCGGTCGAAACCTGAACCGCTTTCAACTCAAGGAGCCAACACCATGAGCTACACCATCGACAAACGCCTCACCAACACCACGCTGGAAGAGGCCGACACCCGGACCCGCGAGGCCCTGAAGGAGCAAGGCTTCGGCGTGCTCACCGAGATCGACGTGCAGGGCACGATGAAGAAGAAGCTGGACGCAGACATGCCCGGCTACCTGATCCTCGGCGCCTGCAATCCGAAGATGGCGCATCAGGCGATCCAGCTGGAGCCGAATGTCGGCGCGATGCTACCCTGCAACGTCATTCTGCGGCAGGATGGTTCGGACATCCTCGTCTGCGCAATCGACCCGGAAGCCTCGATGACGGCGATCGACAATCCGCAACTCAAGTCGGTCGCGGGCGAAGTGCGCGACATGCTGGCAAAGGCGATCGACGCCCTTTGAGCTGGAATGCCCCCGGCAGCGAGGCCTCCTCCGCTGCCGGGGCATCGGCGCGCGCGTCCCGCGCAGCCCTTGCATTCGAGAGCCGTTTTGCGGGATATCACGGCCCGACGACTTCCCATGCGAAGTCCCGTTAAGCGAAGGCCAGAATGCCCCAGACCGATCGTCTCAAGACCGACTGTTCGCAATGCGCAGCCCTGTGCTGTCTGGTGCTGGCCTTCGACAAGGGCAAGGATTTCGCCTTCAGCAAGAACCCCGGCGAGCCCTGCCGGCACCTTTGTGGGCACGATTGCTCGATCCACGACAAGCTGACGCAGGAAGGCATGGCGGGCTGCGTCGCCTATGATTGCCTCGGCTCGGGCAACCGTGTCGTGCAAGAGGTCTTCGGCGGGCAAACCTGGCAGAGCGAGCCGCGCCTGATGCCGGTGATGATGGAAGCCTTCTCCGCCATGCGCGAGGTCCATAAGCGGATCGACCTGCTGCGCGCCGCCGAGACCCTGTCGCTGGATGCGAGCGACGAGCGCAAACGGCGCGACTTCCTCGACCATCTCGAGCAGCACGAATGGACCCATCCCGAGCTGAACGAATTCGAGTTCGGACTGGCGCTCGAGATCGACCTCTTCTTCCACAGCCTCAGCACGTAACGCGCCCCTGCGCCTCGATGCGGCGGGGCCACGCTGAAGCGCTCAACTCCCCGCCAGAGCCGACAAATTTTGACTGCCTGAAGAAGCTGTGATCTGATCTGGGTCGGGCACTTTGCCCGATCTATCTCAAGAGGCCGAGCGTGCAGCCTGCCTTTCGCACCGAAGCATTGTCGAAGACCTACGGCGAAGGTCCTGCCGCGGTCCACGCGCTCCGAGAGGTGACGCTGGAAATTCCGCGCAGCGAGGTCGTCGTGCTGCTGGGCCCCTCGGGCAGCGGCAAATCCACCTTTCTCAACATCATCGGCGGGCTCGACAGGCCAAGCTCGGGTCAGGCGTGGTTCGGCGATCAGAACCTGACCGAGATGTCCGACCGCGCGCTGACGCAATATCGGCGCAGCCATGTCGGCTTCGTCTTTCAGTTCTACAACCTGATGCCCAGCCTCACCGCGCGCGAGAATGTCGATCTGGTGACCGAGATTTCGCATGACCCGATGGATGCGGGCGAGGCGCTGCGGCTGGTGGGGCTGGAGGGACGGCTCGACCATTTCCCGGCGCAGATGTCGGGCGGCGAGCAGCAGCGCGTCGCCATCGCGCGCGCCATCGCGAAGCGCCCGGCCGTGCTGTTTTGCGACGAGCCGACCGGCGCGCTCGACAGCACGACGGGGCGGCGCGTGCTGCAGGTGCTCAACGATGTGAACCGCGAGCTGGGCACCACCGTGCTGATCGTCACCCATGCAGCGGCGACGGCGGCGATGGCGCATCGCGTGCTGCATTTCACCGATGGCCAATTGCGCGAGACGATCGTCAACGAGACCCGCGCCGATCCTGCCGAGATCGAATGGTGAGCCGATGGCCCTGACCGTTCTCCATCGCAAGCTGTTCCGCGACCTCTGGCGCATCCGGGCGCAGGCGCTTGCGATCTCGGCGGTCGTCGCTCTGGGCGTGATGGTGCAGGTGATGATGGCGGGGCTGACCGATACGCTCACCGTCACCCGCGACGCCTATTTCGAACGGCACCGGCTGGCGCAGGTTTTCGAGCCGCTCACCCGCGCGCCCAGCTCGATGATGGAACAGGTCAATGCCATTCCCGGCGTGCTGGCCGCCGAGGGCCGGATCAGCGGCTTCGGCCGGATCGACGCAGACGGCGGCGAACCGGTGCAGGCGCGCATCCTGTCGCTACCCGGTGCGGCGGGGCTCAACGGCATCCTGATGACGGCAGGACGCAAGCCCATCGCCGGGCGCAGCGACGAGGTCGTGCTGCTCGACACATTCGCAGCCGCGCGTGGGATCGCGCTTGGCGACACGCTCGGCGTCACAGTCGAGGGCCGCCACCAAAAACTGCAGGTCGTCGGTTTCGCCCGCGCGCCGGAGTTTCTGTTCATGCCCGCACCGGGTGAATTCTTCCCCACCGATGGCCGCTTCGCCGTGATCTGGATGGAGCGCAAGGCCGCCGCCGCCGTGCTCGATCTCGACGGCGCGTTCAACGAGGTGCTCGCGCTCACCACGCGCGAGCGACCGCGCAAGGCGGTGCTGGCCGATCTCGACCGGCTGATGGCGCCCTATGGCGGCGGCGCCGGATATGTGCAGGACCAGCAGACCTCGGCGCGCTTCATCGAGGAAGAACTCAAGGGTCTACGCCAGTCGCGGGTGTTTCTACCGCCGATCTTCCTCGCCGTTGCGGCCTTCCTGCTCAACGTCACGATCACCCGGATCGTGCAGGCCGAGCGGCGCGAGATCGGGTTGATGAAAGCCTTCGGCCATAGCGGGGCGGAGATCGCGGGGCACTACCTCGAAATGGCGCTGATGATCGCTTTCGCGGGCGCGCTCCTCGGATCGGCTCTGGGCGTGATGCTCGGGCGGTCGATCACCGGGCTCTACATGGAATTCTACAAATTCCCCTATCTCGTCTTTTCGATGCATCCCGGCCCCTTCGCCGGGGGGCTCGCCTTCTCGCTACTCGCCGCCGCGCTCGGTGCGGCGATTGCGCTGCGCACGGTGTTCCGCCTGACGCCCGCCGAGGCGATGCGTCCCCCGGCTCCGCCGGATTTCACCCATGGCCGCGTCGGCTTCCTCGCGACCGTCACGAAAGCCTTCGACCAGCCGGGCCGGATGATCCTGCGCCAGATCACGCGGCAACCGGTGCGCAGCCTCGGCACCGTCGCGGGCGTCGCCGCCGGCCTCGCGCTGAACATGGCGATGCTGATGATCTATTCGGGCTTCGATCACACGATGGATGTCACCTTCGGCTTTGCCGACCGCTCGGATGCGACGGTGAGCTTCATCCACCCGGTCTCGCGCGATGTGACGCATGAGATTGCGCACCTGCCCCGCGTGCTGGAGGCCGAGCCGACGCGCTACGTGCCGGTCCTGTTCCGCAACGGCGTCATCACCCATCGCGGCGAACTGACCGGCCTGTCCGAGGATGCGCAGCTCAACCGCGCGCTGCGGCCCGATCTGGAGCCGATCGCCCTGCCCGCGCAGGGCGTCGTGATCTCGCGGGGGCTCGCGGATGTGCTGAAACTTCAGCCGGGCGAAAACCTCACCGCCGAAGTCACCGAAGGCCGCAAGCGGACCCTCTCGCTGCCGGTCGCGGCGATCTCCGACACCCTGCTGGGCGCTCCGGCCTATATGCGCCTCGACTCGCTGACCCGGGCCGTGGGCGAGGCGGACCGGATCACCTCGGTCTCGATCCGCACCGAGGGCGCCCCATCGCCGGAGCTTCTGCACGAGCTGCGTGAGCGCCCCAAGGTCGCAGGCGTCTCGATCAAATCCGACAGTCTGGCGGCGTTCCGGGAAATCGCCGACGAGGGCGCGGGCCAGATGCGCTTTGTCTTCGGCGCGATCGCTTTCGTGCTGAGCTTCGGCATCGTCTACAACGCCGCGCGCAACGCCTTTGCCGAGCGCGCGCATGAACTGGCGAGCCTGCGCGTCCTTGGCTTCACCCGCGGAGAGGTGACGCTGATCCTGGCCGGGGAGATCACCCTGCTGGTCGCCTGCGCGCTCCCGGTCGGCATCTGGTTCGGCTGGACACTTGCCAAGTTGATCGCACGCGTTTTCTCCAATGAACTCTACCGGGTCAGCGTCAGCTTCGATCTGCCCAGCATCGCGATGGCGGTTCTGGTCGTGGTCTCGGCGACACTGGCCTCGATCCTGATGTTGCGCCGCGCGCTGGATCGGTTGAACATGATTTCGGCGCTCAAGGCGAGGGACTGACCCGTGACACCAAAACCCCGGACCAGATGGCTCATTCTCATCCTGATCGGCCTGATCGCGGCGGGCGCTATCGCTGCGCTTCTCTGGCCGCAACCGCAGACCGTCGACATGGGCGAGGTCACGCGCGGCCCCATGAAGCTCGTCATCGAGGATGATGGCCGGACCCGCGTGAGCGAAAGCTACACGGTCTCGACCCCGGTCAGCGGCAGGCTGCAGCGGCTCGATATCCATGTCGGCGATCATGTCGTCGCGAACGAGACGGTCGTCGCCCGGATGCGCCCCGCCCTGCCCGCCGTGCTGGATGCGCGCAGCCGGGCGCAGGCGGAGGCCGCGCTGGCCGAGGCCCAAGCCGCGCTGAGTGCCGCCGAGGGCGATTACCGCGCCGCCGTCGCGATGCGCGAACAGGCCGATAGCGATCTCGCGCGGTCGCAGCGGCTCGCGCTCTCCGGAACGATCAGCCAGTCGAAACTGGACCGCGATCAGATCAATGCCGATTACGCCGCCGCGCAGGAAGCAGCCGCGAAAGCCGCCATCGCGATGCGCGAGGCGGCGCTGGCCTCGGCGAAATCCGTGCTGCAGAACGATGCCGCCGCGAACAACAGCGACGGGGTCGAGCCGATCCCGCTTTATGCGCCCGCGACCGGAACGGTGCTGCAAATCCTGCAGGAAAACGAGACCGTGCTCTCTGCGGGCTCCCCGATCATGGAGATCGGCGACATCTCGGAGGGGCTCGAAGTGGTGGCCGATCTTCTCTCGCGCGATGCGGTGCGCGTGCGCCTCGGCGATCCGGTCGAGATCACCGATTGGGGCGGGCCGGATGTGCTGGAGGGCAAGGTGGTCCGCATCGATCCGTCGGGCACGACGAAGGTCTCCGCCTTGGGCGTCGAGGAGCAACGCGTCGGCGTGGTCATCGCCTTCACCGGCGATTCTGCACAGCGGGCCGGGCTGGGCCACGGCTTCCAGGTGACCGCCCGGATCGTGGTCTGGCAGAACCCCGACGCGCTGCGCGTCCCGTCGAGCGCCCTGTTCCGGCGCGGCACCGGCTGGGCCGTCTTCAAGGTCGAGGACGGGCGCGCGCGGGAAGTGAACGTGAAAATCGGGACCGATAACGGCACCTATGCCGAGCTTCAGGACGGTCTGAGCGAGGGCGACCGCGTCGTGCTCTACCCGGTCGAGACGCTGGAAGACGGCTCGCCGGTGGAGGCCCGTTCGGGAGGGTGAGGTGCGCCTCACGCCCCGCCCCTCCCACCTCGCGAGGAATCACGAAGCCGCACGAAAAGCGCACCAACCGATCAAAAATGCTTGGGGTGACGCTCAAAAAACCATCACTTGAGAGTTTTTTGCGCCCAAATGCCATGCGGGGCGCAATCGAGGCGGCTTTTGCCCCCTCTCCACCTTTGGAAACGCACCAAGGTCATGCCCGAATGAGGATGCAGGGCGCTTAGGGTTCCGTTGCCGAGAAGGCAGGTCTGGTCCGAGAAGTGCCACCCGCGCGGCAAATTCCGTGCGGGCACACGGCGGGCCAAAATCCCGGGAGATTACTGCGCAGGTCTGACCCGCGCCTCATCTCTTGTTCCGCCAGCGGGTCGGCCTCTACGCCATAAAAAGGCGGGACGCATGCCAACGGGGAAGACCATGACCAGAACGAAATTCCTGTCCGCCACGGCCCTCAGCTTGGGCGTTCTCGCCGCCTCTCTCTCGCCCGCGATGGCCGAGCAGAAAACCGATTTCAAACTCGCATGGTCGATCTATGCCGGCTGGATGCCCTGGGGCTATCTGGACAGCTCGGGGATCATGGACAAATGGGCCGAGAAATACGGCATCACCGTCGATATCGTTCAGATCAACGACTACGTGGAATCGATCAACCAATACACCGCGGGCGGCTTCGATGGCGTCTCGGCGACGAACATGGACACGCTCTCGATCCCGTCGGGCGGCGGCGTCGACACGACCGCGCTGATCGTCGGCGACTATTCCGACGGCAATGACGCGATCATCTCGAAGAAAGCGACCTCGATCGAGGAGCTGAAGGACACCAAGGTGAACCTCGTCGAGCTGTCGGTCTCGCATTACCTGCTGGCGCGCGCGCTCGATAAAGCCGGGCTGGCCGAGAAGGATCTGGCCGGCGTGGTGAACACCTCCGACGCCGACATGATCGCCGCCTTCGCGACCCCCGAGGTCGAGACCGTCGTGACGTGGAACCCGCTGGTGTCGGAAATCCTCGATTCCAACCCCGATGCGAACAAGCTCTTCGACAGCTCGCAGATCCCGGGCGAGATCCTCGATCTGATGGTGGTGAATACCGAGACGCTCAAGGACAATCCCGATTTCGGCAAGGCCGTGGTCGGCGCCTGGTATGAGGTCATGTCGAAGATGGCCGCAGGCGACGAAGAGGCCCTGACCGCGATGGCCGAAGCCGCCGGCACCGATCTTGAGGGCTACAAGGCCCAGCTCGCCGCGACGGCGATGTTCTACGATCCGGCCAAGGCGGTCGAGCAGGCTTCGAGCGCCGAGATGCCCGAGACCATGACGACGGTCGCGAACTTCCTGTTCGACAAGGGCATCCTTGGCGTCGATGCGCCTTCGGCCGATTTCGTAGGCGTCGAGTATCCCGACGGCTCGGTGACGGGCGACGAAGCCAACGTGAAGTTCCGCTTCGACACCACCTACATGCAGATGGCGGCCGACGGCGCGCTCTGATCTGACTTGCCCGGCCTTCGGGCCGGGCCCTTTTTCCGCCAATTGCCGAAAGCGCCCATGCGTCTGCTCAACCGACATCCGACCCGGCCCACCGGCATCCTGCTGGCCGCGCTGCCCTTCGTGGCGGTGCTGATCGCCTATTGGATCGGCTCGGAAATCCGGCTTGCGGCGAACCCGCAAGACAAGCTTCTGCCCGCGCCCGAGACCATCATGAACACCGCCGGGCGGCTGTTCACCGAACCGAACAAGCGTACCGGCGAGATCCTCCTCTGGGCCGATACCTTCGCGAGCCTGCGGCGTCTGGCCTTCGGTGTCGGCATCGGGGCACTGATCTCGCTGACGGTCGGCGTCGGGATCGGGCTCCTGCCTTACGTGCGACGCGGATTGTCGAGCTTCGTCGCGGTGCTCTCGATGGTGCCGCCGCTGGCGCTGCTGCCGATCCTCTTCATCGTGTTCGGACTGGGCGAGACCTCGAAAATCGTGCTGATCGTTATCGGGATCACACCCTTCCTGATCCGCGACCTCTCGCAGCGGGTGCTCGACATTCCGCACGAAGAGATCGTGAAGGCGCAGACATTGGGCGCCTCCACTTGGGTCATCGCGCTGCGCGTGGTGCTGCCGCAAATCCTGCCGCGCCTGATCGCGGCCATCCGCCTGTCGCTCGGCGCGGCTTGGCTGTTCCTGATCGCCGCAGAAGCCGTCGCAGCCGAAGTCGGCCTTGGCTACCGCATCTTCCTCGTCCGGCGTTACCTCGCGATGGATATTATCCTGACCTACGTCATCTGGATCACGCTGCTCGCCTTCCTGATCGACTTCGCGCTCAAGACGCTCTCGCGCAAAGCCTTCCCGTGGCTGGGAGGTGGGCTATGAGCTTCGTCACCGTTCGCGATGTCTTCCAGGAATACGACGGTCGCCCGATCATCGAGCGCGTCAATCTCGACGTGGCCGAGGGCGAGTTCGTCTCGATCGTCGGCGCCTCCGGCTGCGGCAAATCCACCTTCCTGCGGCTTCTGCTCGCTGACGAGACCCCCACGCGGGGCCGCATCACCGTCGATGGCGGTCGGCCCGCGCGCGAACCGGGCCGCGAGCGCGGCGTGGTGTTCCAGAAATACTCGGTCTTCCCGCATATGACCGTGCGCGACAACATCGTCGCCGCCGAGAGTTTCCCGAAAGGCTTCGGCTGGTTTCGTGGCGCGAAGCTGCGCGAGGCCCGGGCCCGCGCCGATGAGGTTCTCGAGCGGATCGGGCTGGCCCATGTGGCGAAGAACTACCCCTCGACCCTCTCGGGCGGGATGCAGCAACGTCTCGCCATAGGGCAGGCGCTGCATGCGCGGCCCCGCATCCTGCTGCTCGACGAGCCCTTCGGCGCGCTCGACCCGGGCACGCGGCTCTCGATGCACGAATTCCTAACGCAGCTGCGCGCTGAGACCAGCATGACCGTCTTCATGGTCACGCATGATCTGGGCGAGGGCTTCAAGCTGGGCGACCGCGTTCTCGTGTTCGACAAGACCCGCTGGGATCCGGATTATCCCGAACGCTACGGCGCGACGATCACCTATGATTTCGACGCCCGCGATCACGGCATTCCGTATCAGCACATCCTCGACAAGATCCCGTCTCTGGCTGCGCAAAGCGACCCTGCGCCCGCGCCGGACTGAGATCAAAGTTTCACCGCGCGCGCCGCTGGGCCCCGCGCGCGGGCCGCCGCCAAGGTCCAGACAGCCTGCCCCGATCCGGGGCTTCGATAGATTGGAGACAGAGATGTTCCATGACCTGCCAGGCGGGCGATCGCGCCCGCACCACCCGCAAGCGGCCATCGCGGCGCATGCCCTGCGCGAGCGCCGCCAGCACCACCCGGACCTGACCAAGCTCGCCGGCTGGAAGGCGATGCGCAAAGAGGCGGAACTCCCCGAGGGCCGCTGGGACGAGGAACGCCGCTGGGCGCTGCGCATGGGGCTGACCGGCGCGGACAGCATCGAGGATAAGTCGATCCCGACCTTCGCGCGCGGCGAGCTGCCCCATTACGCGGGCATCAACACCTTCCTCAAGGCGCCCTATGCCGAGGACGTGCTGGAGGTCTCGCATTACGACGCGACCGTGCTGGGCATCCCCTTCGATGGCGGCACCACCTACCGCGCGGGCACCCGCTTCGGACCGCAGGGCGTGCGCAAGATCTCCGCTCTCTACACGCCTTACAACTACGAGATCGGCGTCGACCTGCGCGAGCAGATGACGCTCTGCGATGCGGGCGACGTGTTCACCATCCCGGCGAATATCGAGAAGAGCTTCGACCAGATCAGCCGCGCCGTCAGCCACGTCTTCTCCTCGGGCTCGCTCCCGATCATGATCGGCGGCGACCACTCGATCGGCTTCCCCTGCGTGCGCGGTATCGCGGAATGCACCTCGAAGAAGATCGGCATCGTCCATTTCGACCGCCATGCCGACATTCAGGAAAAAGACCTCGACGAGCGGATGCACACCACGCCGTGGTTCCACTCGACCAACCTGCCCAACGTGCCGGCGAAGAACCTCGTGCAGATCGGCATCGGCGGCTGGCAGGTCCCGCGCGAGGCTGTGAAGGTCGCGCGCGAGCGTGAGACCAACATCATCACCATGGGCGACATGGAGAAGATGGGCATCGACAAGACGATTGAGATGGCGCTCGAAATGGCGTGGGACGGGGTCGACATGGTCTACATGTCCTTCGATATCGACTCCATCGACTGCGGCTTCGTGCCCGGCACCGGCTGGCCCGAACCGGGCGGCTTCCTGCCGCGCGAGGCGCTGGCGCTGGCCTCCGGCATCGCCGCCGAAGGCATCTGCGGGATGGAGCTGGTCGAGGTCGCGCCGCCCTATGACGTGTCCGACATCACCGCGCTGATGGGAACGCGGGTGATCGTGGATGTGCTGGGCTCGCTGGTGGCCAATGGCAAGCTGGGCGCGCACCGCAAGCATATCGACAAGCCCGTCTCGCTGCCCCATGGCGAATTCGAAGGCAAGCGCTGGTCGAATTCCGAACCGCATAAGGTGGGCTGAGCCATGCCGCATGATCACGCCCCTCACGGGCACCATCACCACCACGATCACGGGCACAGCCACGGGCATTCCCATGACCACGCGCATCACGGGCATGGTCACAATCACGCCCATGGCGAGCATCTGCACAGCCACATGCATCACGAGGACGAGGCGGCGGACCTGCAGGTTCTGGCCACCCAGTTCATCGACGGCTTCATGCAGGCCTCCGACAAGACGAGCTATCTCAAGCTCGCCGGTGTGCCTTTCGAGCGCCCTTCGTCCACGGGGCCGAAATCGCTGAAACTCGTGGATGTGGAGCTCAAGACCGAATGGCAGGTGGGCACCGCCTCGCCCTCCTTCGGCTCACGCGAACTGTCCTACCTTCCGTTCCCGGGCGAGATGGTCCGCGAACGCACCAACATGTCGCTGATCTACGTGTCGATGGACGAGAAATCCGTCCTCGACATCCGCGACTTCCTGACACAACGCAAGAAAGAGATCGACCAATGAAGAAGACCTTCGCAACGCTTCTGGGCGCACTGGCAGCAAGCCCGGCCCTCGCGCATTCCGGCACGCATTTCCACACCCACGGCGTCGAGCCGATGCTGATCGTCGGCGTCGCCGCCCTCGCGGTCTATGGCATCGTCGAATTCGTCAGATCGCACCGCTGATTTTTCGAAACGACCTTACAAGGCGCCTCGACGGGCGCCTTGTTCACTCCGGCTCCCCGAGCCCCGCGAGGTTTCGCATATGCCAGGCCAGCGCCTGATTTGAGCTGAGCACCGGCATCCCGAGCTCCGCTTTCAGCTCCGGCAAAATCCGCCGCGTGCGCAGGTTGGTGCAGGACAGGAAAATCCCGTCCAGCTTGGCCTGCCCTGCAAGGCTTCGCGCCGCCTCCGCGATCGAGGCCGGGTCGATCCGCGCAACCCGCGCCTCGACCTCCTCACCGAAAGACAGCGTCGCGGGCACGGTGATCCCTTCAGCGACGAAAGCCGCCCGCAGAGGCTCCGCGACCGAGGCGACATAGGGCGAGACGATGCCCACCCGCTCCAACCCCAGATCTGAGATCGCCGCCAGCGCGGCGCTCAGCGGATCGGTCACATGCCGCGTCGTCACCCCCGCCATGACATTCGCCCGTACCTCAATCGGCCCGATCAGCGCTGCGCCCGAGGTGCAGCCATAGCCCACCACATCGAACTTCGCCGCAGGCGGCAGCAGCTCCGCCGCGCCGCTCAACGCACGCTCCATCTCGGCGATGCTCGACGGGGTCAGGTCGTCGCCCGAATGGACGCGCGTGACATGCATCCGCGCGTCGCCCGGCGGGATGTAGCGGCGGAATTCGTCCTCGATAGTCTCGTCCACACGCAGCACGATCAGCCCCATCGTGGGCGTGGCGTCTTCGCGAAGACGATAGGGGAAATCGGCCATCAGCTCAGCTCCGGCAGGGTTTCGGGCGCGCGCGGCGACAGCAGTTCGGCCCCGGTCGCGCGCAGGACGATGTTTTCCTCATGGACCAACAGGCGGCGCGGACCCTGCGCGGTCTCGACCCAAGCGCCGGGTTCCAGCGTCAGCACCATGCCCTCGCGCAGCTCCGTGTCGTCGCGCGGGGTGAAGGACGGCCATTCCGTCAGCGTGACCCCCAGCCCGTGGCCCAGACGCCCACCGCCCGCCGCGACACCGCGCGCCGCCAGCCCCTCGACCAGCAGACGATGCGCATCATGCGCCCGCATCCCGGGCCAAAGCTCGGCCATCACCGCCTCGGTCACCTCCCAGAGTGCAGCATGGGTGCGCCGCACCGGCTCCGACGCCGGACCGACCGAGAAATTGCGATCGAAATCGCAGAAATACCCGTCGCGCACCGCGCCGGTATCCAGCATCAGCACGTCGCCCGCCTGAAGCGGCTCGGGTCCGGCAGGCGAGATCACATCGTCATAGCCCGACGGCCCCGCCGCCCCGGCGACATAGCTGACCCAGTCGGCCCCCTCCTCCAGAAGCGCTGATTGGAAGGCGCGGAAAATCCCGTCGAGCGGACGCCCCTGCCCCGCGAATTCCGGCACACGGTCGAAAACGCGACCCGCGATGGCGCAGGCCGAGCGAATCTTCTCGATCTCGGCCGCGCTCTTGATCTCGCGCACCCGCTGGATCGCGGCGGTGCCGTCGATGAAGCGCCGCGGCGCGATACGCTCCCCGAGCCGCGCGTAATCCGCGAGCGGCATCCGCAGCTGCGTCTCCAGCCCCATCGGCACCCCGATCCGCGCGCTGTCGGGCAGCAGATCGCAGAGCGTCTCGGCAAGCAGGCTCACCCCGTCATCCGTCGGATCGGGTGCCTCCCAAGTGCGAACTTGCGTCATCCATGTGCGGCCCATCAGTTCCGCCCCGATGGAGGGGATCACCGCGACCGGCGCACCGATGGCCGGAACGATCACGAACCACGGGCGCGCGGGACTTTCCCAGAACCGAGTCAGGAAGCCCGTAACGTAGAAGATATCCGCAGCCGAGGTCAGGAACAGCGCATCAAGACCCTGTGCGCTCATCTCGACCTGAAGTCGGCTGACGCGGGTGCGATACTCCTCCGCCGGGAAGATGAGCGAGCGCTCAGCCATCTTCCGGGCCTTCGCTTAGGATCGCCAGCACGCGCGCCTCGGGACCCAGCGACAGCCCGGCAAGCAGAGCCGCCAGCCCGGCCCCACCCGAAGGCGTCGTGGCCAGCCCGTGCGCTGCGAGGATATCGACGCCGGACTGCGCCTCGGCTTCCGTGATCGTGGCGAAGCGATCCGCGTCGCGCGATAGACCCGCCAGCGCCACCATCGAAGGCGTCTTGCAATCGAGCCGTCCCATCGAGGAAACCGGCCCTTCCGTACTCACCAGATGCCCTGCGCGAATGCTCTCGATCAGCGCAGGCGCCGCATCGGGTTCGACCACGATGATCTGAGGCCCGTCGCCCCAAGCCAGCCGCGCATGGGCCGCGACGGCGGCCGCCAGACCGCCGACCCCGGCCTGCAGCAGGATATGTGTCGGCGGCACGTCGATCTGCGCAACGGCCTCCGCGGCAAGCTGAGTGTAGCCCTCCATCACCCGCAGCGGCAGGTCGACATAGCCCTCCCACGAGCTGTCCGACAGAAGCGTCCAGCCGTTCTCCGCCGCGGCCGCCTCGGCGGCCTCCATGCTCGCTTGATACTCCGCGCCAGCCCGCACGACCTCGGCCCCGCGTGCCTCCAACCGTGCGGCGAAGGCGGCGGGCACGGTCTCGGCCAGATAGATGATCGCGCGGGCGCCGAAAATCCGCGCGCCCGCCGCGACCGAGAGGCCGTGGTTGCCTGCACTGGCCGCGACATAGGTCTCACCGGAGAGGGCCGTTTGCAGGTCACCACCCTCGGCGCGCGCCGCCGCCTCGCGGGCAATCGCATGGACCGCGCCCAGCGCCTTGAAGCTGCCGAGCCCCATGCGCGCACGCTCGTCCTTGATCCAGACCTCGCCGACCCCGGCGCGCTCCGCAATCTCGGGCGCCGCGCGCAGCGGGGTCTCGCGATGTGCCGGACATTGAGCGAGCAGGCTGGCCACGCCCGAAGCATCCGCGATGGGCTGGATGCCCTCCGGGTCGAGCCCGTCACCGCGCCAAGGGTTGTCTATGATGATCGGCATATCGGACCCTCGCTGCGATGGAAGCAGGCCCATAAGGCAACGAGATGTCCGCGCACGCAATGACCTTTTCAGAAAGGCCATTGCGCGAAATCGTGAGGCGCGTCAGTCGGCCTCTTTCACCGCCGAGAGGAATTGCTGCGTACGCTCTTTCTGCGGGTTGCCGAACAGATCTTCGGGGGCGCCCTGCTCTTCGATCTTGCCGTCGAAGAAGAAGCAGACCCGATCCGAGATGTCCTTCGCGAAGCCCATCTGGTGCGTCACCATCAGCATCGTCAGATTGTGCTTCTCCACCAGCGAGCGGATCACGTTGGTCACCTCGCCGATCACCTCCGGGTCGAGCGCGGAGGTCACCTCGTCGAACAGCATCACCTTGGGGCGCATCGCCAGCGCCCGCGCGATCGCCACGCGCTGCTGCTGCCCGCCCGAGAGCCGCGAGGGGTGCTGGTCGCGCTTGTCGGACATGCCGACCAGCTCCAGCAGTTCCTCGGCCCGTTCGCGCGCCTCGGCCTTCTTCAGCCCCAGCACCTGCACCGGGCCTTCCATGCAATTCTCCAGCGCGGTCATATGCGGGAAGAGATTGAAATGCTGGAAGCACATGCCGATCTGGCTGCGGGCCTTGCGCAGATATTTGCGGTCCGCAGGCACCAGCTTGCCGTTCTTCTCCATATGGGTCAGCGGCTTGCCGTCCACGTAGATCACGCCCTCGTTGATCGTCTCGAGCGTCATCAGCATCCGCAGCACGGTCGTCTTGCCCGAGCCGGACGGGCCGATGATCGTGACCATTTCCCCCTCGGCCACGTCGAGATCGAGCTGGTCGAGCACCACCAGATCGCCATAGCGCTTGGTGACTTTCAGGAACCGCACCATCGGCACATTGTCGCCCGTCAGTTCGAGCGGATAGTTCGAAAGGTCTTCCATCATTTCAATCCGAGTTTACGCCGCACGCGATCCTCGAAGACGCGGATCAGGGCAGCGGTGGGAAGCGAGATGGCGAGGAAGATGATCCCCACCAGCGTATAGGGTTCGAGATAGCGATAGCTCGACGAGCCGATCGCATTCGCGGTGTGCATCAGTTCGGCCACCCCGATCACCGAGAGCATCGGCGTGTCCTTGAAGATCCCCACGAGGTAGTTGCCCATCCCCGCCAGCGCCGGCGGAATGGCCTGCGGGATCACGATGCGCCAATAGGTGTCGCGGGTCGACATGTTGAGCGCGGTGCAGGCCTCCCATTGGCCTTTCGGCACCGCGTCGAGACCACCGCGATAGACCTCGGACAGATAGGCCGAATAGTGCAGACCGATCGCGATCATGCCTGCCGTCCACGGCCCCAGCTTCAGGCCGAATTGCGGGCCGACGTAATAGACGAAGAAGATCTGCAGGATCAGAGGCGTCGAGCGGATGAACTCGATGAATTCGCGCACGACCTTGGTCAGCGCCCAGTAGGGCGTGCGTTGAGCCAGCGCGAAGACCATGCCCAGTACCACCGCGATGGCATAGCCGAAGCCTGCCGCCATCAGCGTGTTGAGCGTCGCATGCATCAGCTTGGGCAGGATCTCCCAAGTGAATTCCCAGTTCCAGTTGAACCCCATGGATCAGGCCCTCCCCAGCTTGCGCCGCATGACCAGCTCCAGCCAGCGCATGAATGGCGTCACGATGAAGCGCGCGAAGACGTAGTAGATGATCAGCGCGGTGCCGAAGGTCTGCGCCGAGAGGAAGGTGGAGCCGTTGATCTGCTTGGCTTCGAACATCAGGTCCGACACGGAGATCAGCGCGACCAGCGCGGTGTTCTTCAGCAATTCGATCAGCAGGTTGCCCCACGGCGGCAGCATGTTGACGAAAGCCTGCGGCAGGATGATCCGCCACATCCGCCTCATCGGGCTCATCGACAGCGCATAGGCCGCCTCCCATTGCCCTTTCGGCACGGATTGGATGCCACCGCGCACCAGCTCGGCGCCGTATGCCCCGAGGTTCATCCCCACCGCGACGAAACCCGCGGTGAATTTCGGCAGCGTCAGCCCGAACAGCGGCAGCACGAAGAAGATCCAGTAGAGCTGGACCAGCAGTGAGGTGCCGCGGAAAATTTCGATATAGACGACGGCGATACCCCGGATCAGCCCGTTGCGCGAAAGTTTCATAAGCCCGGCAACAAGCGCGATGACGATCGCCAGAGCGGAGGCCAGGAAGAACTGCCCCGCCGTCACGAGCGTGCCGTCCCAGAAGCGCGGCCCGTATTCTTTCAAAAATTCTATGTAACTCATTCCCGTCCCGCCCCGGCGGTGAATGTCAAAATGGACGGGCCATGCGCTGGCCCGTCCATGTCTTCAGCAGCTGCGCTTAGCGCATCTCGCAGACTTCTGCGGCGGTCTTGTCGCCCGGCAGGTTGCCTTTCGAGTAGCCGTACTCGCCGACCGCTTTCATCATCGCGTCCGAACCGAGATACTTCTTCTGAGCTTCGTTGAACTTGTCGACGAAGTCCTGATCCGCCTTGCGGAAGCCGATGCCGACCCAGTTCTGGGTCCATTCGGGAAGCTGGCTCACGTCCGACACTTCAACCGAACCGTCCGACTGCTTGGCAAGGTTCTGCGCGGTGAAATAGGTCACGCCACCTGCATCCGCGCGGCCCGCTTTCACGGCGGCGAGGATTTCGGTCGGACCCGGCACGGTCATCACGTCGCTATCCGGGATGCCGCCCTTGGCTGCGGATTCCACCTGGTTGTAGCCCGCACCCGTCACGAAGGTCGCGCCAGCCTTGGCGATCTGCTCGTAGTTGTTCAGGTCCTTCGGGTTGCCCTTCGGCACGATGAACGCATCGCCCACCTTCGCCATCGGCTCCGAGAACGCGACGTTCTGGCAGCGCGAGTTGAGGATGTAGAGACCGCCGGTGACCATGTCGAAGCGGTTCGCGTTGAGGCCCGGGATCAGCCCGCCCCAATCGGTCACGACGGGGGTGATGTTGTCATAGCCCATCTCGTGGAGCACACCCAGAACATAGGCGTTCACGAAGCCCAGCGGCTTGTTGTCTTCGCCCGGATAGGCCCACGGAACTTCGTTCGCGAAGCCGATGCGGATCGGCTCGCCCGAGTTGATACGGTCCATCAGGGGTCCGGCCAGTGCGGCGGTGGCGCTCATGGCGAGGCCCATACCGGCAGCGGCGACAGATTTCCAAATCGATTTCATGCGTCTCTCCTGTTGGCTCTTGTTAACGGAAAGCCGGAAGCCTTCCGCGCTTGATGTACACAACACCTATGAGATTCCGGGGAGTGTCAAGCAGATCACATTGATTATACAGGGTTGCCAGACAGATATCGTAGACTTGTGAAGTTCCCTGCGCAGATGTTGTGCACCAATATTGCCCAATATCGCAGCGTTGAACACGGAACGCGCATATCTCGCGCGCCCGTGCGGACGCAGTGCAGGCCCCGTGCAGGTCCTGTGCGGGCAACAACCTCCGCATCGGGCCGATTGCTCCGCCCCCACAGGCGCAATATGTGAAATCAAATGCCTTTTGGTCCGTCGCCGCGAAGCAGATTGACCTGCGCGCCGCCGCCGCCGATCATGGCCTTCGCGCGAAGAGACAACAAAACCCGATGAACGAGATACCCCTGATCCCTCGGCAAACCGAACCGGAACGACTGCGTGGCCGCGACCGCTTGGATCTCATCCATGCCGAAATCCGTAGCCGCATCTGCCTGCTCGACTACCCGCCCGGCATGCGCCTGTCGGAAACCGCGCTGGCGTCCGAATTCGGCATCTCGCGGACACCGCTGCGCCGGGTGCTGGCGCGGCTCGAGGATGACGGGTTGCTGCGCTCGATGCACGGGGTTGGCACGTTCGTCACCGATGTCGATTACACCGAACTGGCTCAGGTCTTTCGGCTGCGGCGCGAACTCACGGTGCTGCAGACCACGCTCGACCCGGTGCCGCCAAGCGCCGCACTGATCGCGTCTTTCGTCAGGCTGCAGGAACGCGGCCGCGCCCTTGTCGATGCACCCACCGCCCGCGCTTTCGCCGAGCTGGACCGCGATACCTTCCTCTGCCTGCTGGACCTGACCGCGAATGCGCCGCTGAGGGAAATGTCGGAGGCGCTGTATTTCCGCACGGCCCGGATCTGGCTGCAGCAGGTCACCGCCTCGCAGATCGACCTGATGCAGGAGATCGAGATCTACAATGACGAACTGCGCGACATCCTGCGCGCCTTGCGGCTCGGCGATCTCGATGCGCTCGGCCACATGCGGCGCGGCCATATCTCCATGAGCTTCGCACGGATGCCCGTCCTGATCAAAGCGCCCTAGCGGACGACTGGGGGCCGCAGCCCCCACGACCGGGTTTGCGCCGCGCGCGGCTCTCGAACGCACACGGTTTGTTCAAGGAACCGCGGCGCGGCGGGTCCGTTCGATCACTGAGAGGGATGTGATTGTCTCCGGGGGGCGACGCCCGGAGATGCGACGAAGGACATGCATTCCATGACCGACCTCACCCGCCCTTCCGCCGACCGATCCGCGAAGACCACGCCCGATCCGGACAGCCCGCCGCTGCGCTTTCTCGAAGGGCGGCGGGGCTATCTCCCGATTGGCGATTATGCGGTGATCGGGGACACGCGCACGGCGGCGCTGGTAGCCCGCGACGGCGCGATCGACTGGCTCTGCGGCCCCGATTTCGACGGCGATCCGGTCTTCGGGCGGCTGCTCGACCAGTTTCGCGGCGGGACGTTCTACGTTGGCCCGGTGCCGGATGCAGCTCGTCCAAGCGCGGCGAAACGTGCCTATGAAGACCACGGCCCGATCCTGACCACGACCCACCCGACCGAGGGCGGCCAGCTCAAGGTCACCGACTTCATGAACCTCCCGGACTCGCTCGAAGAAGCGGCGAGTTTCGGGCACTCCGTCGTGCGGCTGATCGAGGCGCAGGAGGGCGACGCCGAAGTGGAAATCTGCATCGCCCCACGCTGCGACTACGCGCTGAACACCCCCAATTTCATCCGCCGCGGCCCGGGCAGCTGGCAATTCACACAAGACGGCGACATCGTCCTGATCGACAGCTCGATCGAGCTGGAGATCGAAGGCTCGGGCCGGCTGAACGGGCGCGGCACCCTCGCCGCCGGAGAAGAAGGCTACGTCACCCTCACAATCACCCAAGGCGGTCACGGCCATGTCGGGGGAATGGACGCGGCCCACAAGGCGCTCGCCGCGACCCGCGAGGCATGGCGCAAACGGCAGTCCAAGACGGATTTCGGCGATGGGCCGTTCTCCGGGGCGCTCAAACGCTCGCTGATGGCGCTGCAGCTGCTGGTCCACGCGCCCACCGGCGCCGTGATCGCCGCGCCGACGATGGGCCTGCCGGAGGTGGTCGGCGGCATCCGCAATTACGACTATCGCTATTGCTGGCTGCGCGACGCCTATTTCGTGCTGCATGCCTTTCTCGATCAGGGCCTGACCGGCGAGGCCGACGCCTTCTTCCGCTGGATGATGGCGGCCACGCGCGAAACGGCGCCGGAGCTGGGCACGCTCTACACGGTGCAGGGCGACAGTGACGTATCCCTCCAGAAACTGCAGACGGTCGAGGGCTATCGCCGCTCGGCCCCGGTGCAATTTGGCAACGGCGCTGCGACGCAGCTGCAACTCGACGCCTATGGGTCGATGATCATGGCCGCGCGCGCCTATGTCGAAGCGGGCGGAGAGCTGCATCCCGGCGAAGGTATCCGGCTTGCGAATTTCGCGGATGTCGTGGTCTCGCAATGGACCCGGCCCGATAACGGGATCTGGGAAATGCCCGATCCGCGCCGCCATCACACCTATTCCAAGGCGATGTGCTGGGGCGCGCTGAACGCGGTGATCGCGCTGGTCGAACGCGGCGTGATCGATGCCGACACGAAGCTCTGGAAGGCCGAGCGCGCCGCGATCGAGGCACTGATCCGGGAAGAGGCGTGGAACGAGGAGATCGGCGCCTTCACCGGCGCGATTGGCGAGGACTGGCTCGATGCGAGCGTTCTGCTGATGCCGCGCATCGGGGTGATCGCAGCCGACGATCCGAAGATGGCCGCGACCTATACGGCGATCCGCGAGCGGCTTGGCTCGGGCGTCCATCTGCGGCGCTACGACGTGCAGGAGGACGGGTTGCCCGGCGTCGAGGGGTATTTCAACGCCTGCGGCTTCTGGGCGGCGGACTACCTCGTGCGGGCCGGACGGCTCGACGATGCCAAGACCCAGATCGAGGGGATGCTGAAAGCCACGACCGATCTCGGCCTGATGGCGGAAGAGCACGACCCGGAAAGCGGCGCGCAGTTGGGCAACTTCCCGCAAGGGCTGTCCCATGCCGGGATGATCGCGGCGATCAGCGCCTATCGGGGCGCGATAAAGGATTGATAGCCCGCTCACAAAAAGAAACGCGCGCCATTGGGCGCGCGTTCTTCAAATCTCTTTCCGAGTGCTCAGCCCCGGTGCCGTGACGCGGCGAAGACTGCCCCCAGCATCAGCCCCGCGACCAGCGCCGCACCGCCGCCGGCGACGAGCCGCGAGCCGCCAAGCTCGGAAATCGCAATCGCCGGAGAGCTGTCGCTCGCCTCGTCGGAGAACCGCCCCCGCGCCTCCCAATCGCCATCGACGCTGTCATAGAGATTGTCCGCCCGGGTAGGATCGGCGGGCTCCTCCGTCTGCTGCCCGGAGATCGCCGTGCGCGCGAGATATAGGTCGCCCAGCTCCGGCGAGATCTTCTCCGACAGGATCGCCTTTACCGCAGAAAAGCCCAGCCAGTATTCCCGCTTCGGGTGGAAGGCCGCGTGATGGATGCCATCCGCGATCAGCTCCGGCTGGAACACAGGGGCGACCGGGCGCGGACGGTTCGGCAGCTTGTTGCGCGCCCAGTCGAATTGCGGCGTGTTCACCGCCGGCAGGTGGCAGACCGTGATCTTCACGTCGGACTTCTCGTGGATCAGCTCGGAGCGCAGGCTGTCGGTGAAACCCACGATTGCCGCCTTCGCCGCGCAATAGGCCGATTGCAGCGGCACCGCGCGATAGGCCAGCGCAGAGCCCGTCTGCACGATCGTGCCCCACCCCTGCTGGCGGAACCGCTTCAGCGCTGAGAGCGTGCCGTTGACCGTGCCGAGATAGGTCACCTCGGTCACCCGGCGATATTCCTCGGGCGTCATCTCGGCCACGGGCGACAGCACCGTGACCATCGCGATATTGATCCAGATGTCGATCGGACCGAAAGCGCGCTCGGCGGCGACAGCCGCGGCCTCGACCGCATCGGTATCGGCCACATCGAGCGGCTGCACGAGGGCCTCGCCGCCCTTCGCGCGAATTTCCTCCGCCGCCTTCTCGAGCCGCGCCTTGTTGCGCGCGATCAGGGTGATGCGGTTGCCTTTGGCGGCGAAGCGGCGCGCGACGGCGCGTCCCACGCCTGCGGATGCGCCGGTAATCACGATATTGGTCATGGGGCGGCTCCTTCGGTCTGAATGGGTTTCGTCAATTCGTCTCTGAAGGAAGAACCACGCGCGGCTGCCGCTAGTTGCAGGGACGCGGCTTCAATTTGTGGTGCGCGGCCCGCATGTGAAAAAAGGCAGCCCCGATCCCCGGAGCCGCCTTTTTCATGTGTTTCGCCTTATCCCGCCGTTAGGCCGCAAGCGTCTCCGTGGAGGAGAAGAACATCGCCTGGCTCACCGCCGACTGCACCTGGCTTTCGGTGTAGGGCTTGGTGATCAGGAACGCGGGTTCAGGCCGCTCGCCGGTCAGCAGACGCTCCGGGAAGGCCGTGATGAAGACCACGGGCAGCTCGTTGCCGAACTGCGCGAGAATGTCGTTCACCGCATCGATCCCCGAGGAATTATCCGCCAGCTGAATGTCGGCAAGGATCAGGTCGGGCTTGTCGGTCGAAGCAAGCTCCACCGCTTCGGTGCGGGTCCGGGCGATGCCGGTGATCTGGTGACCCATATCCTCGACGATGGCACGAATATCCATCGCGATGATGGCCTCGTCCTCGATGATCATCACCTTGCCCGCGACGGAGGTTTCCATCTCGCGGATCGCGATGTCGATCAGTTCCTTCGCCTCGTCGGTGTCGACCTGCATGATCGTGCCGATCTCCTCGACGCGGAACCCTTCGATCGAGTGCAGCAGAAGTGCCTCGCGCGTGTTCGGCGTCAGCGTCGACATGTGATCCTGCGCGCGTGCTGACAGCCGGTTGTCCGGCTCGCCCAGCGGTGCGCCCGCGGAGGCCCAGACCAGATGGAAGGCGTGGAACAATGCGAGCTTCGGATCGTTATTCTCGAAAGGCGTCGTGTCTTCGAGTATGGCCTCGAGCGTAGCCGCGGCGTATCTGTCGCCGCTGTCCTGGCTGCCGGTAAGGGCTCGGGCGTAGCGCCGCAGATACGGCAGGTTGGCTCCGATGGTGCCGGCGATGTCTTCGGACATGAAAACCCCCTTTTGCGTTTTTTCGGGAACCAAACTCTCTGGCCCCGCGTTCGGTTCCGTGCAAAATGAGTGGGATCGAAACCGGATGTATAGTGATATGGCAGACGAAAAGCCTAAGTCCAGTATCAGGGACCAGATCAATCAAAACCTGAAGAAGGTTTATGAGGAGGCGCTTCAGGAAGAAGTGCCAGATCGGTTCAAAGACTTGCTGGCGCAACTCAAGGCGAAGGAGGGCGAAAAATGACTTCGTCCTCCAAAGCCAACTCGTCTACCGAAGCCCGCGATCCGCGTGAGGAACTGCCCGATCATCTCGGAGCCCTGCGCGCCTTCGCCCTGTCGCTGACCCGGAATTCGGCCTCTGCCGACGACCTCGTGCAGGACACGATCGTCAAGGCGTGGTCGAATATCGAGAAATTCGAGCGCGGCACGAATTTGCGTGCATGGCTCTTCACGATCCTGCGCAATACCTTCTACTCGGACCGCCGAAAGCGTAAGCGCGAGGTTGCAGACCCCGAGGGTATCCACGCTGCTTCGCTCTACGAGAAACCCGCGCATGACGGACGTCTCGCGATGAACGATTTCGTCGTGGCCTTCGATCAGCTCAGCCCCGAACATCGCGAGGTTCTGACCCTCGTCGGCGCCTCGGGCTTCTCCTACGAGGAAGCCGCCGGAATGATGGGCGTCGCAGTCGGGACGGTGAAAAGTCGTGCCAACCGAGCCCGCGCCCGGCTTGCGGAGATGCTCGGGCTGGAAGAAGGTGAAGACATTCTGTCCGGCTCGGATCGAAATTCGCTGGCCGTGATGGGCAAATCCGGAGTTGCCGCCGCATGAATTCGGAAGCCGCGAAAGCGGCAGACGACGAGCACTACAGTGACCACGCCCCGTTTCAAGCTCGGAAACGGGGCGTCATTCCCTTTTTTGACGGGCTTGGCGTGCGTCTGGCCTTCATGCTGGCGGTCGCGCTCTTCCCCCTTCTGATCATCGCCGTGCTGCAATCGACCTCGGTCGTTCGCGAAGCGCAGGCGCGCTCCGAGGCTGCCCTGATGGGCGAGACGATGCGCGCCGTCGCAGGCGAGACGCGGGTGATCCAGCACGCGCAGGATGCAGCCCGCGTCCTTGCCAGCACCGTCCAGCCGCTCGTGGGTAGTGACGAGGCCTGCTCGAACTGGATGCGGCAGATTTCGGGCGCTTTCCCAGAGTTCTCGCTGGTCGCCTTCATTCCCGACAGCGGCAAGATGAGCTGCTCGAACTCCGGCAAGAGTTACGATTTCAAAGGTCAGGACATCTTCGAGAGGATGATGACCGCGGATCGCACCAGCTTCTACGTCAATCGCGATGCGCCGGTGTCGGGCACCTCGGTGCTGGGCGTGGCCCATCCCGTCTACAACGCGGCGGGCGATCATATCGGGATCATCGCGATCTCGATGAGCCACTCCTCGCTTTCGCTGGCGAAAGACGGGCCGAAGCTCGCCGATGACCGACCGCTGGTGATTATGACCTTCGACCGCGAGGGCACGATCCTGACCTCCTCGGACGGGCTGGCGAACACCCAGTCGCACCTGCCCGTCGACCGCTCGCTGAAGCTGCTGGCGGGCAATGGCGCGGTGACCTTCTCGGGAGATTCCAACCGCGGCATAGAGCGGGTCTATTCCGTCGTCGAACTCGTCCCCGACCAACTCTACGCACTCGGCAGCTGGCCCGCACAGGCGGCCTCCGCGCTGAGCCCCTTCGCCGATATCTCGCCGGTGCTGTTCCCCGCGCTGATGTGGATGGCGAGCCTTCTGGTCGCCTATTTCGCGATGCAGAAACTGGTCATCGGCCATGTCCGCAAACTGTCGAGCGCGATCACCAGCTTTGCCACCGGCAGCCGGATCGTGGGCAATCTCAACCTCTCGACCGCGCCTTCGGAAATCCGCGATCTTGCCGAAGCCTATGACCGGATGACCGAGACCATCCTGCATGACGAGGCCGAACTGGAAGACATGGTGCACCACAAGGAAGTGCTGCTCCGCGAGGTCCACCACCGGGTGAAGAACAACCTCCAGCTCATCGCCTCGATCATCAACATGCAGATGCGGCAGGCGCGCACGCCCGAAGCCAAGGGGCTGATGAAATCGCTGCAGGAGCGGGTCATCTCGCTCGCGACGATCCACCGCGGCCTCTACCAGACCTCCGGGCTCACCGATATCCGCGCGCAGGAGCTGCTGCCCGATATCGTGCGCCAGATCACCCGCCTTGCGACCGGGCCGGGCCGCCATGTCTCGGTCGATTGCCATATCGACGACATTCACCTGACGCCCGATCAGGCCGTGCCGCTCTCGCTTCTGCTGACCGAAGCGATGACCAACGCGATGAAATACGCCTCCGCCCGTGACGGCAAACCGAAGCTCGACATCTCGCTGAACAAGCTCGAAGGGATGCAGGCGCGTCTCAGCGTGCGCAATACCGTCGATACGGACGCCCCGCCACTGGAGGCTGTGGACGGAACCGGGCTGGGGTCGCAACTGGTCAACGCCTTCGTGCAACAGCTCTCCGGCACGATCGAGATCGAGACCACAGACGACGAATACCTGCTCAATGCGGACTTCACATTGCGCCCCCTCGTCGAGAGCGAATTGCGTCACGAAGAGCGCTTGAAATCTCGGAAACACGAAACAGTTTCTGAAGAGAGCAATTGAGTGAGATACCTGCCGCGGCGACCTCTGGTCACCTTCGCGGCCGTTCAGAAAAAACGAGCCGCATGGAACGTCTTAAACAAGCCGGAGTTCACGCCGAGAGCCGCGTCAGACTGCTTTTGACAGCAGCCGAGGCTTATCCCGTGCTCGAGGATGCCTTCCTCGACTCGCGGCACTCGATCCACGGCTCCTTCCGCGTCTTCGACCTCAACACGAAGCTTAAATCGGATCGCGGGCGCGCCATCGGCGCGACTTGGTTCGACCTGATCATCCACCTGCTGAAACGTGGCGTGGCGATGCAGATCGACCTGACCGACTTCGACCCCTGCGCCAAGCCCGAGCTGCACCGCATGACGTGGTCGTCGATCCGCATGTTCTGCGCCGCGCGCGAACTGGCCGGGCCGAACGCCAATCTGCGGCTGCGCGCACTGATGCACCCGGCGCAATCGGGCATCCTGCCGCGCACGATCTTCTGGCCCTATGTCTATTACAAGCTCGGCAACCACGCGAGCTGGCTCAACGGGATGGACGAGGCCAAGCGGCTGACGGCGATGCGCGACATGCCGGGGCTGCGGGAATATCTCAAGGCCGGATCGGACAAGAAAATTCACCGCAAGTTCCGCGGCGCGCCGCCGAAACTGTTCCCGGCGACGCATCACCAGAAGCTTGCCGTGTTCGACGACAAGAAGCTCTATATCGGCGGGCTGGATCTCGACAATCGCCGCTTCGACACGCCCGTGCACGAGCGCGACGGCGAGATGACTTGGCACGATGTGCAGCTGATGATGACCGGCCCCGTGGTCGCCGAGGCGAAGGCCCATCTGGAGACCTTCCACGAAAGCTGCGCCGGCGAAAAGCTGGCAAAGCCGCCGCGTCGCCTGCTCCGCACGATTTCGCAGCGGCGCAAATTCGCGACCTTCCGGATCGGGCCGAAGCTCTATCGGACCGAGATCGAGAACGCGCACGAAATGCTGATCGCGCGCGCGCAGAAGCTGATCTATCTCGAGAGCCAGTTCTTCCGCTCGCGCAACCTCGCAAATCATCTGGCCCGCGCCGCGCGCGAGAACCCCAATCTCAACCTGATCCTGATGCTGCCCGCCGTGCCCGAGACGCTGATGATGGCCGACCGCCCGACCAGCGACGTGCGCTATGGCGAGTATCTTCAGGTCCGCGCGCTGGATACGATCCGGGAAGCCTTCGGCAGCCGCCTGTTCATCGGCTGCCCGGCGGAGCCGCGCCTCGCCGCTCCCGACGATGACGGGGCGATGCGCACCGGTGGCGCGCCGCTGATCTACGTCCATGCGAAAGTCTCGATCTTCGACGAGGACGCGGCGCTGATCACCTCCGCGAACCTCAACGGCCGGTCGCTGCACTGGGACAGCGAGGCGGGCGTCTATCTACGCCGCAACGACGGCATCCCGGCCATGCGCCGTCGCCTGATGCGCCATTGGCTGCCGCCCGCGCCGGAAGAGGCGTTCTTCGACCCGACGCGCGCGGTCTCGGCCTGGACCGAACTCGCACGCGAGAACGGCACCAAAGCCCCCGAGGACCGGGAAGGCTTCGTGCTTCCCTACGACATCGAAGCCGCACGCAACATCGCGCGCAAGCTGCCGTTCATTCCCGAAGAGATGGTCTGATCCGCACTGGCGGATCGCGGGCCGCGTCGCCTCATCTGGGACTGGCCGCGTCGGCTCAGTTGGTTTCGAGCTTCTGCTCCGCCTCGGATTTCGGATCCGGCAGGCTGTCGGTCAGCACCAACGCCCAGAGCAGCAGCGGAATCGCCACGATCCCGCCCAGCGGCCCCCAGAGCCAGATCCCGAAGGTCAGCGACAGGAAGACCAGAAGCGGATTGAGTCGCATCTGCCGCCCGATCGCGGCCGGGGTCACGAATTGCGCCTCGGTCGCGTTGAGCATCACGTAGATCAGCGGCGGCAGGATCACCCGGATCCCGTCGAACGTCGCCACGCCTGCAAATCCCAGCGCGATGATCAGCGCCGCAGGACCGAGATACAGGATGTAATTGATGAGGAAGGCCACCAGCCCCCAGAGCGGCGCATTCGGCAACCCGATCAGCTGCATCGCGACGCCCACCGCGAGCCCGAGCCCGCCATTCACCACCGTGATCGTGAGGAAATAGCGCGACACCCGGGTCTCCGCCTTGCGCAGCCGGGCAGCGGTGGCGCCGCGGTTCGACGGTTCAGCAAGGTGCTTTGCGATCCAGTTGTAAATCTCGGTCCGCGAGAGCTGGAAGAAGAACAGCGCCCCGATATAGATCAGCCCCTGCGCAATGATGGCCGGGGCGAGCATGACGAGATCCTTGGCATCCGGCACGGCGCTCTTGTCGCCATTGCCACCACCGTCCTGCGCGGCATCCTTTGCCGGCGTGATCGCATCGCTCACCTCCTTCGAGGCGTCCTGAATACCTTGGAACATGTGACGCATGTGAATGATGGTGGAACGCATGTCGTCCATCACCTTCGGCGCCTGACGCATCAGCTCCGCGATCACCGGCTGAATCACGAGAACCAGCAGCACGGCGATCATCAGAGAGATAACGAGCGAGGTAAGTGCCCCCCAGACAGGCGACAGACCTCTTTTCTCCCATGCATCGGAAATCGGTGAAAGCACGATCCCAACGACGAGCGCGAGCACGACGGGGGCGACCAAGCTTTCCACCTGGCTAAGCGCAGCCACGACAGCGATTACAGCGATCGCGATCATGGCGATGCGCGACAGGGTCTCCAGGCGATGCATTTCGAGAATTACTTCCCTCTTGGGTTTCGCGAGCTAACGCTGCTGGAGCCCCCGCAGTTCCCGAGTTTTTGCGCCCTCACCCACAGGAACATCGCCCCCGGCGAAACGTTGATGGACGACGCCGAGACCCGCGTCTTCATCTTGAAAGGAGCGACGCCATGAATTGGGATCAGATTAAAGGCAGCTGGAAAGAAATGAAGGGCAAGGCCCGCGAGAACTGGGGCGAGTTGACCGACGACGAGCTTGAGGAGGCCGCAGGCCATCGCGAGCAGATGGTCGGCCTGATCCAGAAGAAATACGGCAAGACGAAAGAGGACGCCGAGCGCGAAGTCGACACCTGGTCGAGCTCGGTCTGATCTTCGGAATTAGACCCTATTCCCGCGTAAAACAGCATAAACCGGCGTCGCAGAGATTGCGGCGCCGGTTCTCTTTTGCGGGTCGGTCACGGGCAGCGAGCGCCATGACCGCCAAGCAAAAAGGCCGGGCACGAGGCCCGGCCTTTTCCAATCAGGTCCACCGATCGGATCAGTGGGTGGTTTTCGGCGCCGACGAGGACGTCGGGTTGGTCGAGGACGCGCTCGACGTGGACGAGGAGGACGACGACGAATGGTTCGCCTTCACCTTCTCGGCCGCCTCATGGGTCTTCGCCTCAGCCTTGGACGCGACATCTTCGGCCTTGGACTTCGCGGCATCCTTGGCCTCTTGGGCCCCGGCGCGCACTTCCTCTTCGCCTTTCTGCAGCGACTGGCCGACGTCGCGCAGCGCGCGGTTGGCTTCCTGAGCAAGCTGGCGCGAGAGGCGGTCGATAAGCTGCTCGCCTGCAGCCATCGCCTGATCGCCGAAATCGCGTGCAGCGCTGCGCGCCTCGTCACCGGCCGAGCTCATCACCGAGCGCGCGGTCCGCTTCAGCTCGTCGGTGAACTGATCGGCCACCTTGCCCGCACGGCGCTTCTCGTCGCGGTAGAGGCGCTCGGCCTCGTCGAACAGACGGTTCGCGCGCGGGCCGAAGCTGCGGCGGCTGACATTGACGTCCGGCTTGGGCACCGCGTTGAAGATCGCGGCACCGATGGCGAAGCCGATAGCGGCGGCGATCAGCGGGTGATCCTTGACCATCTGCTTGCTCGTCGTACCGGCATGGGTCGCACCGTCCTGCAGGCGAATCCGGGCGGAATAGGCTCTTTCACGGGCCCGCACCACGCGGTCGCGCGCATCCTCATTGAGGTCGCTCAGACCCGAGGACAGCGAGCCGCGCAGGTCGCTCGCGAATTTCTGCATCACCTCGGAGCGCTCCTTGACGAAGTCGCGCGCCTTGTCGGTCGAGCTGCGCTGCTCGGCCTCGAGATCTTCGAGACGCACCGACGCATCGTGGCGCAGCGTGTCGATCTCGTCGATCCAGCCGTCTGCGCCCGCTTCGCTCGGCATCACGAGCGGATCGGCATCGGCGACAAGATCCTCTTGCTCAACGGTGTCCGAGTTGCGCTGGCGCAGCAGGAACCAAGCGATACCGGCGCCCGCGAGGGCGAAGGCCACGGGGTTCTTGCGCACGGCCTGTTCGGCACTGCGCGCAGCCGGCGCCGCGTAGTCGCGCACGACTTGCGACACTTGATCGGAGAGATAGTCCGGCGCGATGCGGCCGGTCAGATCGCCGAGCGTCGATGCGAGATCGGCACGGTCCTGGCGCAGACGGTTCTCGATTTCCTCAATGGTTTTCTTCTCGGTCATTTGAAGCTCTCCTTAAGCGCCTGCGCGTCAGCAGACAGGTTTTCCTTGAGACGGGTGGGTGGGCTCGACACTTTGCGCAGCTTCGACGCAGCGATGAGCGCCGCGATGATGCCGAGGATCAGAAGCACCACGCCGACGATCAACGTCGCGGGGCCCCGGTCGAGGCCGGCCCATTCCAGCCCGTAGATGGCGGATTGCGTCAGGGGGAAGATCGCACCGAGCGCGAAAACCAAGGCGACCGCGCCGAGAATGACGGCATTGCGCGCAAGACCCGCCCGATGGGCAGCTTCGGCGCGCACCAATTCCGCCTCGGTCCGTGCGATCTCGCGCGTCTGCTCGATCACCCGGTTCAGCAAATCGGTCACCGTTCCCCGGCCCTCGTGGCCGTCAGGTTCTTCGGTCTCGTGGTAACTCATCGACCTCTCCCAAACATGTCACGGCCTCTTGCCGCGATTTCTGTGGTTCCAACGCGGGTTGGGGAATGCGGTTCCTTGAGGCTCTCCGCAGCCGCCCCCCTTGATTTCGTCACTTCGAGGCGCGCGGTCCGGCCACCAGCCAGATCAGGAAACCGATCAGCGGCAGGAAGAAGACGAGAAGCGCCCAGAGCACTTTCTTGCCGGTGCTGGAATTCGACCCGACGATCGAGACCAGCGCCCAGATATCAAGTGCGAGAAGTAAGATACCCCAAAAGCCGCCGAGGCCCGTCATATTCATTTCCATGTCCCCATCTCCCTTTTTCGTGAGGTTGTGAATCGCCGCCCAAACGCCGGAAAGCGCACGATGTTCCGCGGATTTACTGACCCAGGGTAATGGAACTTTCGGGAAAACGGCACGTTTGGATGTCATGAAAGCGCAGCACTCAGCGCTAATGTACGCAACATCCGAAGGAGAATACCCATGCTTGGTTGGGCTCTGACCTTTCTCGTTATCGCGCTGATTGCCGCGGCGCTCGGTTTTGGCGGCATCGCAGGCGCATCTGCCGGGATCGCACAGATCCTCTTCGTGGTCTTCCTGATCCTGTTCGTGGTGGCCATGGTCGCCCGGGCGGTAAAAGGCAAACCGCCGGTGTAACTGCGAAGACGCTAGGAATATTTCAGGCCGCTCCCGCCGGGGCGGCCTTTTTCATGCGTCGGGGGCGGTCTTGGCGCGCGCCTGCGCCAGCATCGCATCCAGATTGTCTGCGACGACCCGGGAAATCTGCGCAGCCTCCGCCCCGCCGATCTCCGACCATCCCATCTTGCGGCGCACGACCTCCGCGCCGAGCCGGAAATAGAGCACCTGTCCGATCATCGCGAAAACCCGCAGCGCGCTCTCCGGATCGTCTTCAGACGTCCCGCTCGCCCGCGCCCAAAGCCCCAGCAGCCGCCCATGCACGATCGAAATCAGACGGTCATAGAGAATATCGAGCGTCTCGCCGCCTTCGGTCACTTCGCGCATCACGAAGCCGATCATCGAGGCCGCATCCGGCTGCGTAAGGATGCGCGAGATCATCGCCTCCATCAGCGTCTTGAGCTCCGCTTCCGCCGCCTCGGGCGAAAGCGCCTCCGGGGGTCCAAGAGGCCGCATCACCTCTTCCATGCGGTGCACGAATTCCAGCGCGCAGGCGCGGCGCAGCCCTTCCTTGCCTTGGAAATGGTAGGAAATCGCGGCGACATTCGCGCCCGCAGCCTCCGCCAGTTCCCGCGTCGAGGTCGCCGCGAACCCCTTCGTCCCGAACAGGCGCATCCCGGCTTCGATCAGGGCGCGCGCGGTGCGATCACGGGCGGGCAGCTGTGTCTGGGTCATCGGCGCATCACGTCTGGAGAGGAAATCTGCCGCCAACATGCGCGGCGCAGCGCGAAAAAAGCAAGCCGCACGGGCGACCCATGCGGCTTGGCTTTACGTGTCTCTTAGGAAGCTTTGGCCCGATCAGAACGGGAAACTCACCCGGCGGGTCAGCATCAGCGAGACCGAGCTTTGCTCGCGCGAGCCTTGCTGCACGATCGGGCTGTCCGCCGCATCGCCCTGCAGGCGATCGTAGTTCAGCTTGCCCTCGACCGCCCAGTCATTCCCGAGTTGATAGGTCGCCGACAGTTCCAGACCCGTCGAGACGAGGCCGCCATCGGGCGAATAGGCCGCCAGACCGCTCGCCGTGGATTCCGACGGGCTGATGCCGAAATAGGTGCGGTTGTAGAGACCCGAGCCATAGAAGACGCGCGGCCCGATGCTCAGCTTGAAATTGTCGGTCTTGATCGGCTTCCAGTCGGCGCCGATTTCGGCGACCACGGCGTTATGCCCGACCACGCCATAGCGCATATCGGCAAAAGCGCCCCATTGCGGCGCCTGATAGCCAAGGCCGAGCCCCAGTTCGAGCGACGTAGTGACGTCGTCGAGACCCGCGATCTCGGAATAATCGCTGGAATTACGACCGCCGACGAGACGGAAGGAGCCATGCACGTTCGGGCCCAGCTTCTCGTAATTCGGATCGTCCGAGCCGAAGCGCATCCCCTGCAGCGAGAAGCTGTTGAGCTTCACCTTCGCGGTGGGGCTGGTGTCGTAATGATCCGCGCCGAAATAGGACGGGGCATAGCGCGCACCTGCGCCGATGGTGAAGGTCACGCCACTTTCTGCCTGCGCGCTCGCGGCGGTGCAGACAGCAGCGACCGCGATTGCGGCGCTTGCGGAAAGTTGGCGGATGACTTTTGCCATGATGGCGCTCCCGAAAAAATGTACCGATTTGCGCAAACACTGCCAATTGACGGCGAAAAACGCAATCCGCTGGCGCAGATTGGTTCAGATTAGCGGCGCTTATACCACGGCTGGGCGATTTCCTCGATCCCTGTGGGCTGATCCTGCTCCACCTCACGCCAGACCGTGCCGTCGACCGGGGCCACCGTCGCGTCGCGGCCTTGGGTGAAACTCTGGTCGCGCACGATCATCCGATAGGCCGCGTTGAGCGCATCGGCACGCTCCGGCGAGGGCAGGATCAGCGGGCCGATATCCTCGGCCAAAGCCGCCTCTTTCTCGGCCGGCAGCTTGCCCGCCTCCAGCCAATCCTCGATGAGCTCGGCATTGGCGCGGAACTCGTCCCCTGCCCCGTTGGTCTTCAGGTAATGGGCGTAATCGCCGCTCCCATCGGCGCGGACCCGGTCGGGCGTGCCGGCGAGCCCCTTCTGCGTCCAGTGATACCAGCCGCCGCGATAGGCGTCCTTGCCCAGCTTGCGCGCGAAGGCGAAGGTGGAATCGTCGTTCACACCCAGCGTGCCGTGGCAGCCGACGCAGAACACGGTCTCCTCGAAGCTCTGCGGGCGCAGATCGCCCGTCGCATCCTCGATAAACCCCTGCAGCCGCCAGCCGAACGTATTGGGCACGCCGGTCTCGGAACTGCCGAAGAACTGCTTGGTGCGGTCAGGAAAGGCGCTGTCTTCCTTCAACTCGGCCAGCGCGGTTTCTTCCAGATCGGCATAGCTCTCCCAATCCGTCTTGACCATGTAGCGCAGCTCTTTCAGCCGCGCCGCCAGTTCGATGCCCTCGGGCGTCGGGTCGATATAGCGCACGGAATGGACGAATTCCGTGCCCTTGGGATAAAGCCCGGCGGCAAGCCGAGCGCCTTCGGCACCCGCGCGCCCCGCCCAATGCATCGTGATCCCATCGAGCGGCGCGAAGGCGAATTTCACCACCTCCGCCTGCCCCATCACCCCGTCGCGGTCCAGATCGACGCCCATCGCGACCTCGTCGGTAGGCGCGATCGCGACATCCGCGCGGGTGATCAGCGCCTGCACGATCGCGAGGTTGGTCTTGTAGGTGACGATATCCTCGGCCCCGTCGGCATTCTGACGGAACGCCTCCGGCAGACGGATCATCACATCATCGGTCGAGCCATTGGTCGGCCAGAATGTACCGGGCAGCGGCTGATAGGCAAAGGCGCGCCAGCCGGTCAGGCTGCCATCGGGCCTGCGGTCGAAGCCTTCGTCGTCGAAGGCGAATTGCACGTCGGGGATATAGCCGTCCCATTCGCCATTGCCGTTCACATCCCAAGCCGCAGGCGGATCGGCCAGCCTCGTAGCCAAGGCGATCCCCCCCTCGGCGTCGTGGTAATTGTCCTGCCGCACATAGGCGCGGATTTCCGCGCTGTCGGTCGCAGCCACCTCGGCGCGGCGATCCACGAAGAGGTTGCGCCACGGGTTCTCGAGCGCCGGGCCCGGAAACGCATATTCGGTCTGCAGATCGGCATCGCGCACGTAATTCGGATGGCGCGGATAGGTGTGACAGGTCTGGCAGGGGTTATGCACCTCGCCCGCCGTGTCTTCCGTCTTGGTATAGCATTGCGGAGGAATATAGGCCGTCGGATTGTCCAGCACCGTGGTCTTCAGATCGACCGCCCCCGCCATCGTGGTCATACCCAGCAGCGCCAAAATCGAAATCCGCAGCATCCGTCAGCCCTCAGTCTTGAAAGAAAAGGCGAGGCCCGGGTCTCCGCCGGGCCTCGCCAGAAATGTCTCGCGAGCGCCCGTTACTGGGTCTTCGCGGTGGCATCCATCTGCGGGAACGGACCGACATAGCCAACATAGGCACGCGCCTGCGCCGGGTCGGTCAGCTTGTCTTCGTCGCTCTCGCCATAGGGGTGCTGGATGACCGCCATCAGGTAGCCGTGGCCGTTGACGTTCGGGTACCAGTAGGTCGAGGTGGTTTCCGAACCGTAAGGCGTCGACAGGATGCGGGTCAGCTCCTTGGTGTCGGTGTTCATCGCCCAGATCGCGTCGTTCTGGTGGCCCGAACCGGTGTCTTCACCGATGATCAGCGTGTTGTAGCCCGGGATGTAGGTGATGTTGTCCGGGTTCGCGATGCCGTTGATATCGCAGCTGTTCAGCTCTGCCGTGTCGCCGCACATGTCATGCGCCGGGTCGCAGCTTGCGTCCTGCGCCTTGACCTTGTGCTCTTCGGTGAGCGGCTTGCCCGAGATCAGACCCATCATCTTCGTCGCGGTGAACTTGTCATCCAGCGAGAGCGAGTAGACCGTGCCGCACTTGTTCTTCGGCAGCTTGATCGCGTTCATCCCGCCCAGATCCTGCTTGGCACCGTCTTCCATGCCCTTCTCGACAGCCGACATCGACAGATACATCTGATGCTTGTCGGCATCGTAGGTGATGCCTTCCATCTTGCGGAACTCGGTCGTGGCGCCCTTCATCGAGGCGTAGCGACGGGTTTCCAGACGCGAGGCGATCGCATCCATGCCGTCCTTGACCTTCAGACACTCGGGATTGCCTTCGGCGTTCGAAGCCGAGAAGCCGTCGGCGCAGGAACCGTCCTCGCCCATCTCGGCGGTCTCGAAGAGATCCGAGAACTGGGTGCCGGCTTCGATCGCCTTCTGGATCGTCGCGTCGTCGGCATGGCCCAGATCGACCCATTCCAGATCGGCCGCGCCGCCGTTTTCTGCCGAGGTCTGGTTCCACTTGGCCGCATAAAGCGTACCGGCGCTCAGGTCGCCTGCGGTGTCGGCTTCAAAGCGGAACAGGCCGACATTGGTGCCGTCATCCGAGATATAGGCGGTTTTCTGGTCGGGCATGACATAGGCCAGCTCGACAGCCACGCGGCCCATCGCGAAATGCTTGTCAGCCTTGGCCGAGCCGTCTTCCGAGACGGTGATCTCGGTCGGGTAGCCATAGCGATAGGGCTTGTAGGCGTCGCGGAACTGCTCGAGGCTCATGCCCTCGGGGTTCACGCCCGCATAGCGCACCATCGGGAAGTCGTAATCGTCGATCTCGTCGAGCGAGGTCGCCGCTTCGATCGCGCGCGCATCGGCCGGATATTCTTCCGAACCCAGATGGGTCTCCCACGGCGTCACCGAACCCGCGCAAGGCACCCAGAGGCCGTGATATTCGGAAAAGTCGATCGGCTTGGTGGAGACCAGCTTCAGGTTGCCGTCTGCATCCTGGCTGACTTCGCTGAGATACATCGCACCGGGGCGCGATTCGAAATGCGTCACCGAATAGAGCTTGTCGCCCTGACGGAGGAGCGAGGTGAAATCGGCGGAGTCCGAGATATGCTCGGAGCCGTCGGCCGACTTGACCGGGTTGCCGTCCTTGTCGGTCAGCAGGGCGAAAGTGTTGTCACCGATCTTGTCGCCCGAGCGCGCCATCACGTGATAGCCGATCTTGTAATCCTTGCCGTCGATGGTGACCGTGTCGGAGGCGATGGCCTGGCGTTTGGCGGCGTCGTCCTTGGCGAAAGGAACGGGCGAGAAAGAGATATCACCGGCATGTGCCGCAAGCGGCAGCACAGCGATAGCGGTGGCTTGGAGGAGGGTCGTACGAAGCGACATGGCTGATCCCTTGGCTAGTTGCGTTCACGACGCTCCTAACGGCGAAGTGATTCCCTTTTGTGACAATCTGGCGCTTTCGTGATCCTGGCCCCGACCACGGGCGGAGGGCGCGCGTGGCTCGGCCCATACTGACCTGCGCCTTGGCCAAAAATAGACCCTATTCCAGCATGTTTTCGTGTTTCCGGCCCTGTCTGGCACAGGCACGGTTCGGCTCGCGCGACGCCAAGCGCCTGAGACGCAACAGCTTTCAGCAAAGCGCGGGCGCCGCGTTGCGATCACGCGGGGCTTGAGCAATGGTGAATGAAACGAGGAGTAGCGCGTGAGAGAAACGGCGAAATTCGCGGTCAGCCTGTTCGGGCGGCTGTTCCAATCGAATATCACCCTCGTGTCGGCGGGGGTCGCCTTTTATTCCATGCTTGCGATCTTCCCCGGCATCTCCGCGACCATCGCGCTCTGGAGCGCGTTTGCCGATCCGACGGTGATCCGCACCTATCTCAACGTGGCCGATGATTTCATCCCGCCCGAAGCCTATGCGCTGATCAACGACCAGATTCAGAACTGGCTGATCGGGCCGCGCGCAACGATCGGGCTCGGCGTGATGTTCTCTGCCGCCGTGACCCTGTTCTCGGCCCGCGCGGGTGTCGCGGCGTTGGTGCTCAGCCTCAACGTGATCCACGGCACCCGGCCCCGCGCGACGATCTGGAGCTTCATCATGGGCTACCTGATGACGATCGCGCTGGTCGGCGTGATGCTGGCCGCGATGGCGACGGTGGTCGTCGTCCCCGTCGCCATCAACTTCCTGCCCTTCCACGAATATTCCAAGATTCTGCTCTCGGGTCTGCCTTGGGCGGCGATGCTTTTGCTGATGCTGACCGCGCTCGGAATTCTCTATCGCTACGGGCCAAATACCGAGGGCAAGCGCGATCCGATCCTGACGCTCGGCGCGGTGCTGGCGACGGCGCTCTGGGGGCTCAGCTCGATCGGGCTGACCTTCTACCTGTCGAATTTCGGCAATTACAACAAGATCTACGGCTCTATCGGCGCGGTGATCGCGCTTCTCGTCTGGCTCTATCTCAGCGCCTTTTCGGTGCTGATGGGGGCCGCGCTGAACGCCGAGCTCGCCGCCTTCCGCAAGCGCCGCACGCAAGAGAAACTTCGCGACGCAATCGAGGGCGACGACGAGGCTAAGGCCAAGGAAGCATCCTCGTCATAAGTTTCACTTATTTCCGGGCGCGGAAATGAAGTGAAACTTATGGATCAGTAGTTCTTCTCGAAATAGAGGCCGACCCCGCTCTTGCCGTCAGAGCCGACGGTGCCGCGCGCGGTGAGGCTCTTGGTCACATCCAGATTGAGGTTGATCTGCGAGGTGCCGTCGCCGCCCACCGTGACATCGGTATAGATATTGTCCGACAGGTATTTCCCGACCTTGAGCTGGGTGTTGCCCTGCGCATCGGTCGAGACGTCGAAATCATCCAGCCCGAAATTCTTCCGCAGCTTGCCGATGATCCCTTCGCCGCCCTTGCCCGCGAGCGTCGCGACTGCCGAGGCCAACTGCGCCGCCTGCAAGGGCGAGAGATTGTCGATGGACCGCCCGAAGATCAGCCGCGCCAGAACCTCGTCCTGCGGCAGGTCGGGCGAGGACGCGAAGGTCACCAGTGGCGCATTCGCCTGCCCCTGAATGTTGATCGAGATCGTGTAATCGTCCTGCGTCGTGGTCGCGGTGAAGTCGATATAGGGCACCAGCGCGCCTTGCAGCGCGATCCGGCCCTGATCGAGCGTGAAGCGCTGGCCCAGAATGTCGAGCCGCCCGCGCACGAGCGAGAACTGCCCGATCGGAATCACGTTCGCCGTGGTGCCGGTGATCCTCAGCGAACCGCCAAGCTCTGCATCCAGACCCCGGCCGCGCACGAAGATGCCGCGCTCGGAGGCGATGGTGACATCGAGCGGGAAGGACGGACCGGAGGCCTTCGCACCACCGCTCGCATCGCTCTGACCATTGTTCAGCAGGCTGGCGCGCTTCAGCGTTTCGCGCACCGCCGCGCTTTCGCCGACGTGCTCGATCCCGTCGGGCACCGACGCCCCGCCGCCGACGCCCGAGGAGGGCACCCGCAATTCGGTATCGCTCAGCGTGATGCGCCCGGCGATTTTCGCACCGCCGGTCAGCGGCCCGTCCATCGTGATCGTGCCCGAGGCGCGCGTGTCATAGAGCTCAGGGTCTTTCAGCCGCGCGCGGTCGAAGCGGATCGTCAAATTGCCGTTATAGGGCGCGGACAGGTTGATCGGGCCGTTGACGGTGATCTGCCCGCCCGTCCCCAGCCGCCCGGTCACGCCAAGCTGCGCACTGCCATTTGACAGCTGCACGCGCGTGTCGACGTTTTC
>NZ_DFRG01000180.1:17012-17538 GCF_002378135.1 Thioclava sp. UBA3469 | reverse complement strand
GGATCGACAGGGTTCTGTTCCGGCGCTGGAATGAATGGCTCATAGCGAACGTCCGCCATGGCACCGTCGAACCAGGCAGGCTGCACGTCACCATTGTTCCATTGGTAAAGGTAGCCAACCAGATTTTCAGATGTCTTGCAGAGGATGCGCATGATCGGTTCGCCAGTCAGGCGGGGCTTCGTGTTCATAATGCGTTCCTCCAAAATGGACCTCGTAACTCGTCACCACTGAGGTCTGAAATTCCCTATGACGCTCATTAGCGCCACGCTTTCCGCAACTGCAAGGCGAGCTTCCGCCGGTGGGCGAAAATCCACCGGCGAAACGCAAGTTATCTTTTCAGATAGGTATCTTACGGTTCATGCGGCGATGCAGCGCGAACCGCAATTTCTTCCAAGATTTTGTCGATCTCGCCCCATATGCGTGGTTCCACTTGGCCGCGGATCAGAGCCCATTTACTCAAGACGTCGAGGGGGTCGTGGTCCCGGAGGAGGACACCCAGGCTGGCCGCATCTACTGCCAGAGATGT
>NZ_DFRG01000180.1:0-16633 GCF_002378135.1 Thioclava sp. UBA3469 | reverse complement strand
AAGACCGGCGACAGTTGCCAGCCTTTGACTGCACGGCGCAGGGCGGCACGCACCACATGGGCGGGTTCAACACCACAAGCCTCCAGCGCCCCTTCCTGTCGCTCGAGTGCGTTGACCCTGATGTCGATCTTCCGGGTCGGGCTCAAAGCGCGTGCCGAAACGGGAGCTCTCAGGCTGGTATGCGGGTCAGAGCTTTCCGCGGTGACATGGTGCGGCGCCACGGCACTTTTCGGCGCACGCTCCGACTCGTGCCGATCAGCGCCAACGTCAGCGACTGGGGTGCCTGTCTTTGTTGCTGTGACCTGTGCCTCATCTTCCTTCCCGGGAATCTCGCGGTCACCTTGTTGCAGGGTGGCGGCGTAGGCTGGGTCGGGCCTGGTGATGGTCGGGATCTTCTTGCGCAATCGACTGTCCTCACGCAGCAAGAATGTTGTTGAGAATGTCCGTCGCCTCCTCAAGCGCCTCGACGACATGACGTACATGTGGACGCATAAGGGGGTTCGGATCGGATTGCTTTTCCAGCGCCAAGGCGTGGAGAAGCCCCTTCTGGTCCATCTCCTTGTAAGTGTTCCGTCGCATCATGACGGTCTCAATCACCGGAAAACGGGTGAGCGCTTCTTCAATCAGGGCGGCGTCAGCACGGGTCGTTTTCGGGTCGACCATGTTGAGGACAACGTGGTGGCGCGGAAGGCTGGAGGGGTCGTCAACACGGGATTTCAGCTTCTCATACCAATCGGCAGTCTGCGCGCCGACATCGAAATCAGACGTCGACAGCATGACGGGCGTCACAATGTGGTCCGCAAGCACCGCGATGCCGTCTGACCATTCGGCACCGACCCCTGCGGTATCGATGAAGATGAAGTCTGCCGTGCCTGCCATGTAGACCTGATCGATCTGATCCTCGACACCCGCCACGCTTTCGACGGTGGCCGAGCAGAGAAGCGGCGAACTCAGCCCACCGGCTTCCGCCCGAGCATGCCAGGCACCGAGTACTCTCGTGCTGTCCGTGTCGATCAACATCACTCTGCGTCCGGCGGCGATCGCGGCGCTGATCAAGGCGCGCGAAAGCGTCGTTTTGCCACTGCCCCCTTTCCGGGCCATCGCTGCGATCACCACAAGATTTTCGTTCGGCATTCTGACCCTCGGCAAAAATAGTGAATCGCAACGATAATGCTAAAGTGTCGCTAAACGCATGAGGCGGAGGGGTCAAGCAGAAGTCGGGATGCGACCCGCGTTTGGCATGCAGCGGGCGGCGTTGTGCGATGACCGTGCGACGTCTGCCGTGGCGCCTTCAGCATTCGTCGCGGGGCACGACACACCCTCCAAATGTCGGGATGCGCTCGGCGATGTACTGCGGACGGAATGCAGGTGACGGATAGCGCGCGCCAGACGACGGGAGGCAGTCTCGCGTATGTCGTTACGCGGGTGACGCGAGACGGTCAGCACGCGGCAAAACCCGTCTTGCGGGGTGCAAGGGACGGGGCGCCAAAGACGCGATACGCGATGCGGGGACCGCATCGCGTGGTGCCATGAGCGCGAAGCGCGATCCATTTGACAAAGGACGGGAAATCGCCCCTGCAGGGCGATTTTCTACATTGAGTACAAGCCCTTATAGCCGACTCCACTTGCGTTGGGAGTCGGCGGGCTTGTACGAAGTTGGCAAGAAATAGGAACGTTAACTTCAAAATGCCCCGCCGCCGCAGACTGTCAGAGATCGAGCGATTGACCATCGCCCAGGAGCGCCGGAACGGCGTCTCCGCGGCGTCATTGGCCGCGCGCTACGATGTCAGCCTGAAGACGATCTACAACGTGGTGAACCACCGGGACGAGCGTCAGACAGCGAACGGCAGCCGATCGCGGGTTGTGGGGATCCGGGTCTCGGACGACGACCTGCGCCGGTTCGACGCGGCGCTGTCGCGGCGCGGGATTGCGCACCGCTCGAATGCGATGCGCCGCCTGATGCTGGCGGCCGAAGGTGTCTTCCTGCCCGACGACGAGATGTGCGACGAGTTGCGCAGCCTCGGCGCCGCGCTCAACCGGGTCGGCAACAACGTGAACCAGATCGCGCGACGTCTGAACGAGGCCAAGGTGCGGGGCGAGAGACTGTCCTACCCGGCCTCAAGTCACCGTGACGTCCGCGCCCTTGCGGGTCTGGTCTTCGATCTGGCCGACCAGGTCCAGGAGATGTCGCGTGCTCGGCGCAGCGTGCTGGACCTTGAGATCAGTTCTGCTCTGGCGGGCTTCGCCGGTAGGGATGAGAATGGCGCGGAGTGACCGGGTCCGTGGCATCGACCCGGCGCTCTTTGACCGCGGCTGGAGCCGGGTTTCGGGATCCTGGCAGGGGCTTTCCAAGGGCGCGCAGATGGTTCGGGCCGCGCGCGGCCATTCGCCAGCGATCTTCAAGGCTATCTCGAAAGGGGGCTGTCACACCGGGGCGCAGCTACGGGCGCAGCTCACCTATCTTACGACGAAGTCGACCCATATCCTCGACAGCCGCGGCACCCATGACGGGAAGAAGCAACTCTCGGAAGCCGAGATCAACCGAGTGGCGCGGCGGTTCGAGAACCAGTGGAAAGAGCGCTACAGCCCCAAGCTTGGCCATACGTCGCATCTGCTGATGGCATTCCCGGTTGGGACCAGTGGTGAAGAGGTGCGCGATATCACCCAGGCCGTCTGCGAGAAGTTCTTTCAAGGTGAGGGCTCGCAATTCGACTATATTGCTGCAATACACCAAGATCGCGCGCATCCACATGCGCATATCGTTCTGAACCGCCGCAGCAAGGATGGCGAAATGTTCTTTCTCGGGAAGGATCATCACTTCAACTACGACGCCTTTCGCGAGGCGATGGTCGAGGCGGCCCGGGTTCATGGGATCCGCCTTGAGGCGACGCGTCGTCTGGATCGCGGCGTCACGACCTACCGCGCCGAGATCGATGAAATCTACAAGGCTCGCGACGAAGGTCGTCCCCCTGTCGAGCGCCAGAGAACCGGCGCTGACCTGGCGGCTGCGCTGGAAACTGTCCGAAGCAACGCTTTGATCTACCACGGGCTCGCGGCGGAGGCGTCACGTTCGAATTTCGACGACGTGGCCGATGCGCTTGAGAGGGCCAGCACCATCCTTGCCAGTGGCGGTCAGATTCAATCTGACGGAGCCATCTACATGTCCCAAGTTGAGCCAGCGTTCGACACGCTGATCACCGAGTTTTCTCAGAACATTCGCCAGATCGAGGCGGCAATCGACAGGGCGCCGGCGGCCGAGAGGCCGGTGATCGAGCGCAAGCTGACCGACGTGCTGGCCTCGGTCGCGCATTTGAACCCGCTCGGGGATCGCTCCGCCGCCCTGGTCGATGCCCCGTCCCGGGACGGCATCTATGCAAGGCCGAACTTAAGTGAAGATCACCTCGCGCGTCTTGACGATGGAGAGGTGGCACCAAAGCTGGCCGAGGCGTTGCAAGGCACAGGCATCGATGCCGAGGCTGTGGCCGCGCGGCTGCGGGAGGGGGCAGGCAATGCCACATTGGAACGCCAGTGGCTGGCACAGGATCTTCAGGCGATTGCCAAAGAAGGTGGCCTTGATCTGGAGAAATCTGCGGACCGGGAAGAAGCGCTCGACCGGCTGGAAGCCACGCATGTTCGGTTGGGCGATGTTCTGACCGATGTACGCGTCCTGCGTGCGCCAACCGAGGTCGACGAGGTGGATAACGCTGAGGCAGCGCTTGATGAGCGGTTGACGACACCTGGGAGTGATCTCGCGCAAGATGGGTCCGACATCTTTGCCCCATCGGAGCGGCAGGCGTTCAGAGCGCTGGTGGCGCAGTTCCGCCGGACGGATTTCGATCATCCGTTCTCCGACGACCCGTCTGTAAGGCGGGCCGGCGCCGTGGAGGTTGAAGAGGCCCGCGTCGCGTTCGACGCCTATGCGCAGAGATCTCCGCAACATGCCGAATTGGCCTCGATGGCTTGGGAACAGATGACTGACAGTCGAATGCCGCCGCAATATGCGGTATCGGAGCAGGACCGCACGCTTCATGCTGGCGACATGGACCTCTCCTTGCGGGATCCTTCGGATCATCTCGGTCCGATCACCGAAGAGCTCCGCACCCTCGCCCGCTATCGCACGGAGATGCCGGATGACGAGTTCGGGCAGGCCGTCCAGGACGAAATCAACCACCTTCGTTCGCTCGGCGCGTCGCGTGCCTATATCAGCGAGCGCAGCCTCATTATCGAGGACCAGGCGCGACAAGACTACGCCGAGCGCCGTTATCTGGAAGAGACCGCGCCAACGGTCATGGCCTTTGTGCAAAACGCCGACGTCGAGGGCCCGCTCTCCGAGTCAGAGCAGCAGGACATCGTCCGGCAGGTCAACGAACGGCTAAGCCCCGACGCAATCGACGCACTGCGGGCCGGTAACGCGGACGTCCTGGACACATTCACCGAGGATCCGCTGCGCCAGCTGGAACTCGCCAAGACCTATCTTCAAGGCAGCGAGGTCACCGCGCATGGCCCGGCCATGGAGCGCGTTCTCGATGCTCTGGCCGAAGAGCAGATCGAGGCGCAGCGCGCGCGCCACGCCGCGGCACATGGTGAGAAGGGGATCACCCATGGATAAAGGCAAGATTGCCCTCGGTGTGTTGAGCCTCGTGCTGGTCGGTCTCGCCATGGGCTATGTCGTGGCGACCGGCTTTGTCATGTTCCGCTATGGGCTTTCACCCACGCGTTTCGACGTCACCCTACTCGCCCGCGAATATCGGGGTCTGTCTCAGTCTGCGCCGAAGGACTTCCTCTGGGTGAACCTCATCCTTGGCGGCTTCGGCCTGGCATCGCTGATGCTGAGCGTCACGCTTCTGGGGGATGCATTGACCCGCTTCGGGACGACGCATTGGCAGACCCGCAGCGAGATGAAGAGGAACGGTTTCTTTGCCAAGCCCGGTGGCGGCTTCCTTCTGGGCAAGCTTGGCTCCCCGAAGTCCAAGCGCCCGTTCCTTGTCTCAAAAACCTTCCCCCACGCACTGATCGTGGCGCCCACGGGCCGCGGCAAGGGCGTGGGATTTGTGATCCCGAATCTGCTCACCTACAAAGGCTCTGCCGTGGTACTCGACGTGAAAGGCGAGAACTTCCGCGAGACCTCGCGCTTCCGCGCCAGCATGGGTGACAAGGTCTTCCGCTTCGCGCCGACCGACTGGGATCGACCGACCCACCGTTACAACCCGCTGGCGCGCATCGCGGCCATGACCAACCCTGACCGGCAGCAGATGGAGCTAAAACTCACCGCGAAGCTCTTCCTGCAGACCGACAACGAAAAGCTGAGCGGGCTTTTGGCCGGGGGTATCGACCTCTTCGTGGCGGCCGGTATGCTGGCCTTCGAGCGCGGCGTGCCGACCATCGGCGAGATCTATCGCATCACAGCCTCGGGGGGCGACAAGCAGAAGGAATACCTGAAGCGTTCGCAGGAGGTGAAGAACAAGTCGGCCAAACTGATCTTCGAGCGTATGGCATCGACCAACAACGACACCCTCACTTCCTACCTCTCCCTCCTGATGACATCGGGTCTCGACACCTGGGACAACCGCGCGATCGACGCGGCCACCGCGACCTCTGACTTCTCATTCCGGGATATCCGCCGCCGCCCACATGCGATCTATCTTGTGGTCGAATCCGAGATGATCCGCCCGCTTGCCCCGCTGATCCGCCTCTTCTTTTCGGACCTGATTGCCTCGCTGCAAGCACAGGAACCCGGCGATGACGAGCCCTGGCCGGTCATGATCATGCTCGACGAGTTTGACCGGCTCGGGAAAATGCCGATCGTGGCCGAGAGCATCAAGACGCTGCGCTCCTTCGGCGGCAACCTCGCCATCGTGACCCAGACGATTCCCGCGCTGGACGAGATCTATGGCGAGAATACCCGCAGGTCGCTTCAAGGCGGCGCCGGCGTGAAGCTCTACCTCACCCCGTCCGAGCAGAAGACCATCGAGGAGCTGAGCCAAGCCGTTGGCAAGACCACCAAGCGCGTGGTGACCCGCTCCCGCGCTGTTGGACGCAATCCGTTCGAAGGGCGCAGCGTTTCCGAGCGAACCGAGGATACCCCGCTCCTGACCGAGGATGAGGCCCGACGAATGGACCTCGACGAGGTTATCCTCGTGATCGACGCGCAGATGCCGATCCGGGCAAGAAGGGTGAAGTATTTCGAGGACCCAGTGTTGAAGGTTCTGCACGCCGGTCAATCGGGGAGTTTCCCGTATCCGGACGAGGACGGCCTGCGGCGGGATCGGCAGATGTCTGAGACCCGGGAAACGGTGGAGAGGTTGAAGCAAGAACTGCAGGAAGTGCGGGCGGCTGCGGGACCGCGGGAAGTCGGCCACAATGCGCCTAACGCATCGAAAACTGACCCTGTCAGCGCAGCGAAGGCCCGCGGCCGCGCGGCTCGTGCTGCTGCAAGCGGAGGTGGCCAAGGTCAACTGGCGCTGAATTTTGAAGGATTGGGGATCAGAGGTGCAAACCGGACGGCGCTGGAATCCGCCGTTCAGACGACTAGATCGCTTCTTGCGGAGTATGCAGATGACCTGCACAAAGCCAACTCCCCTACTCCTTCAACGTCTTCCTGAAATTTGCGAAGGCCTCGACGACCTTGTCCTGGTCGACCGTATCTGGCCGCACGTCGTCCGGCAGCCTGCCTGCAAGGGCGAAAAGGTAATCATCAGGTATGTTCAGGATGCAGGCGAACTGGCGGATCAGGTGCCCCGAGCTGGGGCTGCGTCGGTCGTGCTCGATGTCGTTGAGGTATTGCGGGGATATCGACCCACCGCCCTCTTCCTTCATCACGCGCGCTGCGAGCTCCTTCTGGCTAAGACCGAGTGCCTTGCGGGCCTTCGAAATCGCCTGGCCGAAAGTCACACCGTCCGCCGACATGGCCGGTTCATCGCTTCATCTCCCTGTCAATCCGCTTGTTCGCGGATTTGCGAGTTGTTACTCCTTATCCACAAGGGGATCAACCATGAAGCGGGCTCGCGGCCAGCGGGCAAGGAAGAGGGAAAGGTGTGCTGTGGGTTGCAGGACCGCGGACTTCTTGATCAGCAGACGTCGCCAAGAAGCTGGTGCACCGCCCTTCATTGGGCTCATTCCGCTAGATGAGACAGCGCAAGAGCGAGCCGTTGAGCGCACGCGACAGTTCTTGGGCGGTCGGCCCGACAGGCTGAAAGCTTTGTTCCGCGATTTTCCAAACCTCGCGGGATGGCTTGTCACCCATTCGCTAAGCGAAGGATATGGAGACGCCGGTCATGCGGTATACCCACACATCGCCGACATTCTCCAAATTCCGCTGGATTACCAGCCGCATCGCAAGGAGTTGTTCCGCTCTTTCTGCGCGGTTTGCGACCGGTTCGGGTTACCTACCCGAGGCTTTGATCGCGATGTCGACGTCTACCTTCTTCATGCCGGCGTAAGCCAAGCGCAGCTTCCACACCTGATCGACGCGTTTCTGAGACAGGAAGCAGCTTTTGGCCCGCCCCCTGTCGAAACGACCGTTCTGCTAAACCGCTGGGAAGACGATGCACTGTATTTTCTCCCTCCTGCGGTCAACGTGCTTCGCCGTGCAATCCTCTGGGACGAGACTGCGTGGCATGCAGCCCTGTTTGCACGGATACGCCAAGACCCGGAGGCCTTCGTTCCTGCAATCGAGTTCGAGAGATCTTTCAAGGAAGTCTTTGACCAAAGACTGAAAGAAACACGGCCAACATCGAGCAGAGGAGGAAGCGAGGCGCTGGCACCGAGGCCGCGGCTCCAATGGCAATCTGGTGGGCTTGTATTGAGATTGCCTCGAAGCGAGGGGCGAATTCGCCTCTGGCTCGATGGCGCGCAACGACCGCTCCGTTTGCGCGGAGGTGAGGACTGGACACTACCTCAGCCCTGGCCCCGCGAGCTCCGTTGGGAAATCTCTGGCCAGACCGGGCAACTCGAGCTCCTCACTCAAGGGGGATGTGCCGCGTTCGACAGGATCACCGGTCACTATCTGCGCGAGATCCCACGGGGTTCGGTCGATATCGAACTAGACTCAACGGACATCGTTCTCCTGGCGCGGACGCCATTCTCGATAGCAGGCGAACCCGCTCTTGAACCGGAAGCCGATAGTTTCGTCGGCTTCGCAGTACTCGGACCGCGCCCCCTAGTGCTCGAACTTGACGGCCTGCAAACGGGTCTCAAGGCCCGTCCGAGAAGACGCCTTTCCTTGGCAGGAGACGAAATCGCAAGCGGACCACGGGGCGCACTTCATGGGCGTTCTGCACGCCTTCGGATCGAAACTGGATTGGGTCGCTCCGAGACACGAGCGGTAAGGGTCACACTCGGCTTGCAGTCGCGCCTCATCGAGGTACCGATTTCAGATGACGGTTTTGGTGATGTCGGGATGGAAGAGGTGCTCGCTGGCTTTGCAGAGGCTGAGGCAGCAGACCCGGTGCGCCTCCGGATGGAACTGATGGCGCCAAGCGCCGATGGTGCCGCCGCTCATGGGTCCGGGATCGCGCTTGCCGCATGGGTGTGGCCTGGCTTCTGCGGCTCCGATGGCATCGTGTTCCACAGCGAACGCCAAGTCCGCAACCTCGTCGAGGATGAATGCCTCCACGTCGGTCGTGACGACCAAGGGCGTCTATGCCTTGAGCCCGGCGGCGGATACAGCGTCGCACGGGTCGTATTCGAGATCGAAGGCGTACATGTTCCTTTCGATCTGCCTTGGCCCGATGTCACCGTATCAAGGCGCCGTGCTGAGGGAAGTGTCGCCCCGCTTCCGCTTGGCACGCGCCTCTCGGTTGGTGAAGACGACCGCTTCGATACGATCAGCATCCGATGCCCTGACCAGAAGGCACAGCTGATCATTCGTGGAAGACGCGAAGAACGGCCATTCTATGGGGGGCTGACACGCAGCCTTGCTGTTCGGGACCTTCTGGCTCCCGCCTCCGATGAACGGGTGCTTCTTCAGCGCGAAAACGGTTCGGAAGTCCTGCTATTCGAACTGGTCGCGGCACTGGCCCCCCAGGCAATCAACCTCCTGCCCGCTCGCAACGCGATCCGACTCCAGCTGAAATTCGGAGAGCCGGTCGATGCAGTGGCTGTTGAGGTCGAGGACGAAACGGGCGCAGTCGTTTTCGCCGAAGCCGCCCTTCGGCATCGGCCGGTGGCAACGCGTCGGCCAGACTGGTTCCATGCCGAGGTGAGCGACAACGACGCACACGGCCTCGAACTGACCCTCGATGCCGATTGGATTGATGACGGCCCCTGTCTGGCACGGCTCCTGATCCGGCCCGAAGGACGCGATGGATGGCGACCGCTGCGCAATTCGCGAGGCGACAGTTTCGCCGTCGCCATTGCCAACTCGGCGGCAGACGGATTCGTGCTGGACGGAGAGCTTCAGCGTCGGTTCGAGGCTCTCAGCCGCTGGCTGTCGGATTGCTACGCAGCAGAGTGCTGGCCGACGCTGGAGCGCACACTGGTGCCACGCTGGCAGGAACTCGGATGTCGGCTGCGAGAACTTCGTGGTGGCGATGGAGCAGTTATGCGAGCGGCGTGCTTGCCGCCTCCCGACCATGCGGCACCTGGCTGGGTGCCGACCCTCCACCCTCTGCAGTTCGCTCCGGATCTATACACTGCAGCGCCGCAGGCATTCGCGGCTCTGGCGGCGTCCGTTGATCCTGGTGTCGCCGAGATGGCTGCGCTCGCCACACTCAATACAGCGCGCCTGCGCGAGCTGTCTCATCTCCATCCCACAGTCTACCTCGCCTTCCGAAACCTGCAGGCGGCGCGCGACAAGGGCTCGAGGCTGGAGGGATTCGATCCAGCACGCTTCTTCAGAAATCTGCCATTGGTCGACGGTGACCCATCGGCGGGATGGTTCTGGCGTGGGACGCCTTTGCTCGGGCCAGACCATTGGCGCGCTGCGCATCTCCGGCTAGTCGAGCGGCTCGACGCAGCCGGCCTCTTCCTCGATGACACGGCCGAAGAGGGACCGAACAGCCGGCGCCAAGGATCCCTGCAACGGTTGATGCATGCAGCCTGGACCCTGGCACCCGAAAAGCTTCGTCCACCTGCTCCGCGCCGCAGTCAGGACTCTGAGGAGCCGGCTCAGGTGGATCTATGGGGCTCGGCATTGCTTTCTGGCTTTGCACGTGCAAGCCGCCTCAATGAGGTGACAGAGTATGTTGATACCGTCTCCACTCGGGCGGGCATGCCGCCAGCACAAGCTCTCACCAGCATCGCCTTCATGTTGCGCCTCGCCCCTGAGCTTTTCGCCTTCCACTTATTGCTCTGGCAAATCGCCAAGGAACGTCCATGACCGAACTCGACCCAATCCGTTTCAAGGACAACCTCGGTGCGACGCTGGCGCGGTACATCACAACTGCCGCTGCAGTGTCATCAGCGCGGGCGCCCCGTCTGTCACGCGCCGTGGCAGACGCATGCGCACGCGCGGCATTGGTGCGCGGCCCATTCGTCGAGAGCCTGCCAGACTTCGAGAAGGGCGGCAGCATTGAAGAACTGGTGAGCAATGGGGCACTGCACGGTGCTTGGTCGGCACTCTCCGAAAGCGAAGAGGGGCAATCCCTCTGGCGTCGGCGGCTTCACCTACACCAGTCCGCAGCAATAGGTCGCGACGAGAATTACCTGGTCGCAACGGGCACCGGCTCGGGCAAGACAGAGTCTTTTCTCTTCCCATTGATCGATGATCTCCTGCGTCAGGGAGAGCTGGAGCGGCCCGGTGTCCGCGCAATTCTGGTCTATCCTCTCAACGCCCTCGCAAACGACCAGATGCATCGTATCGCCCGACTACTGTTTCGGGATCTTGGAGACCCCGGAGTCACGCTCGGGCGTTTTACCGGACAGGTGCGCTCTGATGCCACGAGATCAGACGAAGAAGGACGGCTGACCGCCACGCCCACCTTTCAGGCCGATTTTCCCGATGCGCGCCACGCTCCGCGCAACTGGCTTCTCGCTAGGGGTGAGATGCTTCAGACCCCGCCGCACATCCTCGTCACCAACTACGCCATGCTCGAGCACATCCTGCTCTTGCCGCGAAACCGAGCATTGCTTGCCGGGGCGGACGTCCGTTGGCTCGTCCTCGACGAGGTCCATACCTATACGGGGGCTCAAGCCATCGAAGTCGCCTTCCTTCTGCGAAAGCTGAAGGCGCGGCTCGGCATACCCCAAGGGCAAATCCGTTGTGTCGGGACATCCGCAAGCCTCGATCCAGCGAAGCGCGAAGAGCTCGCACGCTTCGCAGAAGACCTTTTTGGGGAACCGTTCCCAAGCGGAGACGGCGCGGTCATCACCGCCGAACGACGACTGCATCCAGCCCTTACCGACGGCGTGGAACCACAAGAACTCTCCGCGCCCGATTGGGTTAGAGCGGGGCAAATACTCTCGGAGCTACGAGAGCAAGGGTGCCTTGCAGCTGAAAATGTCGACTATTTGACCGAGGATTGGAACGAGGCGATGCAGGAAGCTGGCCTCGATGCGCTACTCCTCGACCCTGCGCAACCGTTCGGCGAAGCGCTTATTGCGCGGCTAGCCGAAATCAAACAGGTTCGCGACGTAGCCAGTGCGCTCAAGGAGCGAGCTTTGCCATTCGCCGATCTCGCGGCGCGGGTTTTTGCGTCAGAGTCTGGAGAGACGGCGCGGACAGCTCTTACCGCTCTGATCTCACTGGGCGTTCTGGCTCGACCTTCCGTCCCAGGCGCGTTTCCACTTCTCCCGGCACGCTTTCATCTCGCCGCCTCAGGCGTGGAGGGTGTCGCGTTGAAGCTTTCCGCAAGCGACGCAGAGAATTGGTCAGACTTTCGGCTTTCGCGCAATGGAATGCATATCACTAGTGCCCCGGCCTATCCCCTTCTCGTCTGCCGCAACTGCGGCGAGCCCTACGTCGAGGGCTGGGACGATGGAACAATGCTTCACCCGCGTCCCGAGATCAGTCCCGGAGCGAGGCGCCGGGTCTTGAGGTTGATCAGGGCGGGAGAGGCCGCGACAGAGATAGACCCTGACGAACTGGACGAGGAACCCGAGGAGGAGCCTCCTTTCGAATTCTTCGCCGACACTGGCGAGTTGGCCGACGGCCCTGAGGAGGGCGTCCTCTCCCTTGCCGAAGCACCGATGCGCGACGATGCCGAGGAACGCCGCAGCTACGTCCGGAAATGCCTCTCTTGCGGAGCGACCGGCGGCCGCTTCGCTGAGCCTGTTACTCCGATCCATCCAGGTGATGATGCGCTCGCGTCGGTAACGGCGCAGTCGCTGCTTGAGGCCTTGCCTCCGCCGCAGGGGCGGTCATCGGAAGCACCGATGCAAGGGCGGAACCTTCTCGTCTTTGCGGACAACCGGCAGGACGCGGCGTTCTTCGCCCCTTTCTTCGAGCGTACGGCTCGCGATCAAGCACTTCGTGCAGCCATGGTCCAGGCGTTGCGCCGAGAGACCTACGAAGCTTTGGACCTCATGGGGCTGCGCGATGGTGTCTGGACGCAGCTCAGGCGATCCGGCTTCAAGCTATATGATCGCCGCAATCCAGAACCTTTGAGCAGCAGCGCCGCGAAAGACCGCCTGATGGCCCTGATCGCAGCTGAACTCTGTGGTGGGCCTTTGCGGCTATCACTCGAATCCCTCGGCCTAATCACCGTGCAATATGAGGGAGATGCGAGGATTGCTCAGCGACTCACAGAAAGGGTTCCGCCTGAGTATCGAGGCCTAGTCCCGGCCTTGGTCCGCTTTCTGCTCGACCTCATTCGGCAATCGCGTGCGATCAACACGCTGGAGAACATTGACCTAACAGACGAGTCCATTTGGGGCGAGGGGTTGGCGAGCGCGGACATTTCGTGGTCGTTGTCGCGGACGCACCAGAGCCGCCGACTGCGAACGTTGCTCTCAGAACCTGGACGGCCCAATCGGCCACTGTGGGTGCTGATCGACAGGCTTGGAATCCCAGACGGCCAAGCGAGAGACATTCTCTCGGCTTTCTGGGAAGAGGCGACGCGGCCCCGTCACCGTCTCCTTCTACCCGGGGGACACGGTCATGTGCTGAACTTGGCGGCCATGCGTTTCGCTGCGACTCCGGAAGGAGAACTGCGCCGCTGTGAAAGTTGCGGTGCGTCCAGCCAGATCGATCTCGGGGGTGTGTGTACCGCCTGGCGCTGCACTGGACGCACAGTTCCTGTTTCAGCCGAAGAACGGGACGAGATGCGCAGGCGCAACCATTACCTCGTTCGATATGAAGGGCAGCCGCTGAGCGGGATCGCTCGGGAGCACACCGCCGCCATATCGACGACGGAACGATCCGAGATCGAGGAGCGGTTCCGGCAGGGTGAAATCAACTTGCTCAGCTGCACCACGACAATGGAAATGGGTGTCGATCTGGGCGAGCTGGAAGCGGTTTTCTGCCGGAACGTCCCGCCAGGCATTGCGAACTATCAGCAGCGCGCCGGTCGCGCTGGCCGCCGCGCGCAGGCTGCGCCCGTTGCATTGATGATGGCGAGGTCCGGCCGATACGACCAAGCACAATTCAACGATCTGCGTGGCTATCTCGAGGCGCTCCCCCCCGCGCCATATCTGACATTGGATAACCCGAGCTTCTTCCGACGGCACCAGGTCTCATGCCTGTTGGCAGGTTGGCTGGATCATCGCTTGGCAGGCCACGAGCGCACCGGAGCTCCACGTCTGCGTGATGTGCTGGGCGAGCGCTTGGACGAGGCTGCCGAGACAACTCTTCTGGCAGACCTTTCAGCATGGCTCGCTTCGGAGGCCGGTGTTGCCGCACGCACGGTTGCCGAGCGAATGGCGTCCACTCTCCCGGCAAGACTTGATCATGTCGGCCTTGTCGCGGGCGAACTGTCTGAGCACGCGCGCGCAGAGATAACGCGCTGGATCCGGGCTACTTGCGCTCGCTGGCGCGAGCTCAATGACGCCTACGAAAATGCACGTGCCGCGCTCGATGATCCGGATGCGAACGAGCAGGCCCGCTCCCGCGCTGCCGGTCGCATGAATGGCCGTTTGGGCGACATGCGTCGGTATCTTGATCGATTCCTGGTTGAGGCACTGTCGCGTGCTGCCGTCATACCGACTTACAGCTTCCCAGTTCACTCGATTCACCTAGAGATTGTCACGGAACGAGGCGCTCGCACCGCCTCGGATGATCGAGCGTTGCAGCTCGATCGAGACGCGGCAATGGCGATCGCTGAGTATGCGCCGGGGGCCGAAGTCGTGGCCGGTGGCCGAATTTGGACGTCCGCAGGCATTGCACGGAGAGCCACGGTAGGCACCGGCGATGCTTGGATGGAACGTGGTTTCCATCGCGTTTGTCCGACGTGCCAGCATGCAGAAACACATCACGAGCGGGATGATTTTGGGGAGAACTGCCCTCAGTGCGGCGCACGGGCCAGTGGCCCGCGCCGTGCCTTCGTTGAACCCGTCGGGTTCCTGACATCATATGCCGACCGGCAGGGTAGAGACCCCGGCGCAACACGCTTGAGAGTTCGACCCGTCGACGAAGCGCGCCTCCTAACGCGAGCCCGCCCTGAAGACTTCCAGGTTTCAGACCTAGCACGCGTCACGCATTTCTTCGCGCCGGCTATCGCACCAGAGGGGAGTCAGCCTGGACGAATGCTCGTCTTGAATCGCGGGCCGCTGGGGGCGGGCTATCTTTGGTGCCCGTCGTGCGAGCACGCGAGACCTGCGCCCCAAGAGGCGCTTGGCGGGGCCGAGATTCGGGCAGTGCATGAGAACCCGCGGACCGGAGATCGGTGCCGGGTTGAATCCCTCCGCTGGCCCGTGGACCTCGCACATGTTTTCGAGACCGATCTTCGGGGGATTCGTATCGATCAGCCGGTCCCAGACTTTTCTGATCGCCCTACGGAGACTGAACGGCGGGCGGCTCGGGATGGCTTCCTTAGAACGCTGGCAGAGGCACTGAGACTTGCGGCAGCGGATATTCTTGAAACCGACCCAAGAGACCTTCGCGCGACCGTTGAGCTTCTCGGTGCGGCCCCACTGGTCATCCTATCGGACTCAGTCCCAGGCGGTGCCGGCTACTGCCGTCGATTGCTCGACGATTCTCGCTTCTCGGCCCGCGTGCTGCTGGGTCGAGCGATCGCGGTCCTGGATTGCCCTCGTGGCGCAGCCTGCGAGACGAGCTGCTCGCGGTGCCTGAATGACTACTCCAACCAGGTCTATTGGGATCAGTTCGATCGTCATCCTGTGTTTGGCTGGTTGCGCGGCCTACTTGCGGAGTCGACACCGCGGCCCGCTCATGCCCCCGACGCTGCGGTCCCGGTAGCGCAGACTTCGGCGGCGACGCTGCGGGTGCGTCTCGAGGGAGCGGGGCTGGTGGCCGTTTCCTCGCCAGATCTCTGGGGAGCCGAAGATCGGTCCGAGGCCCTCACAAGTGCGCGGGCATTGCGAAACTGGCTCGATGAAGCCTCGAACAGGCATGCCCTCTATCTACTTCCACCGGGTGCGGTTGATGCGGGTACACCGACCGGCCTCGATCGTGAGATTGCCTATGCGTTGGCGCCATACGAGCGATCCGGTCAACTTCGCTTTGGCACGCTTGACGGTTCGGCCGTGGCGAATGCGCCTCGCCTGTCTGTTTTGAAGGGTTTCGGGGCAGAGGCCTCTGTGGATGCGTTCTACGCATCGCAGGACGCGGCGGCGGCTCTTGCCGGGCCACTAGAGGGGGTCAGTCACCTTTTTTCATGCTCAGCAGGCGACAGCTGGCTTGCGTCGGTGCAGGACAGCGTCCGAACGCTGCCGGGTCCGTTGGCCGGGCTCACAGAACGCTTGCGCGTCTTCCGCTTCCGACCGGGCACCGCCCGAGCGCTCACACCACTTTTCCAAGGCGTAGCAGGGCGCCATGTCGCGCTCGAAATCGAGGATCCCTGGTGCGGCGTTCGCCCACACAACCGTCGCCGCCTAGCGAGCTTTGTCGCTGCCGCTGGGTCAGCGGGCGTCGACATCGAGCGACTCGCAGTCGTGTGGAATCCTGATCATGGCGAGCCGGATACGCCGCAATCGCAATCGAACGCGTTGCGCGCCGAGCTGCGTTCTGCTGGCGTAACGGTTACGCCCGAGCTTCATCACCGTTCTGCACGCAACCGCCATTTCCATGACCGCGTTGTGACGATCCAGACCGTCGATGACGGGCCGAGGGTCAACCTGAGATGGGACGTGACCGCCGGGATCGACAATCTGATGTCCCACTCGAAGGAGTGCAGTGTCTTCATCGAGGAGCGCTGAGTTCAGCAACTCATGCGGAAGCACGAAGGACTTCGGCCCCTTTCGCTTCCACAGGTGACTCAAGCCCAAACGCCGCCCCGGAGGGCGGCGTTCAAGCATTTGACAATTTGCGAAAATATGCGCGGCGGGATTTGAACCTGCATCTACAGGTTCATCACCTGATGATGCATAAGCTTACCGCGCCAACCGCTTCGCCCTCTCCGCCATCCTGACCACCTGCGCGCTCGCCGTCGCCGCGGCGCTCTTTACCGCAGCAGGAGCCTGCACAGCTCCACGTCCAATCGCCTCACCCGTCGTGAGCGCTCCGATCCGCGACCTGCCCTGCACACCAGACGTGTTAGCCAGCCCTCTCAGCACCGAGATATAGCTGAAAGTTGGTGAT
>NZ_DFRG01000110.1:10127-13242 GCF_002378135.1 Thioclava sp. UBA3469 | reverse complement strand
GGGCATCCTCATCAGCCTGTCGGTGATCGCGCAGGCGAGCCTGCACGCCCGTCTGCCCGACGAGGATTGGCGGATACTGGTCGAGTCGCTTGGCTATTCGGCCGGGTTCATGGTCGTGATCTTCGGGCGGATGCAGCTGTTTACCGAGAACACAATCACGACCGTGCTCCCCGTGGTGGCGGATCGCTCGCTGACCTGCCTGCTGAAGATGCTGCGGCTCTGGGCGATTGTGCTGGCCTCCAACGTGCTCGGCTGCGCGATCGCCTCGGGCTTCCTGAGCATCCCGCATGTGATCCCCGACGAGATGACCGACAGTCTGCTTGCGGTGGCCCGTCACGCGACCGATGGCGATATGGGGCAGAACTTCTACCGCGCGATGCCTGCGGGGATCATCATCGCGGCCGTTGTGTGGATCATGCCCGCCGCGCAGGGCAGTTCCTTCCTCGTGATCCTCGCGATGACATGGCTGCTCGCCGCCTCCGGTTCGGCCCACGTCGTCGCGGGCTCGGTCGAGGCGGGGCTGCTGGTCTGGGCCGGCCAGATGAGCCTTGCCGAGGCGTTCAGCCGGTTCTTCCTGCCCGTGCTGGCGGGCAATGTCGCGGGCGGCACGGCGGTCTTCACGCTGCTCACATGGGGTCAGGTGAAGAACGAGGTGACGGGCGAACAGGACGGGGCTGCCCCGGCGTCCGACCGATAAGCGAGCGCCGCCGGGCGCGCCTCAGCGCAGCTTCGGCGGCTTGCTCGGGTCCATGCCGGGGGCGGAACCGGGGACGATCTCCTGCACCTCTTCCTCTTCCGGCTCCGGCACATGCAGCACGAGGCCTTTGTCCAGCAGAAGCTGCGCAGCCTTTTCTTCGGGCTCGAGGAAGGTCACGTCCAGCTCGCCCGCGTCCAGCCCGGAGAAGGTCAGCGCCTCGCCCATCGCCTTGGCGATCCCGGCGCGGAAATGCTCATGCGCGCCGATCACCGCGAGAACATGGCCCCGGTGGCCGTCCTCGTAGGTCACGCCGCCCAGCACGGCGGCCTGCGCGATGCCAGCAAGCTGATGCAGCTTCGCCTCGAAGGCGGGCAACAGCAGCGCGATCACCGCAGGCGACAGGCCCGGAGCGGTGAACTCCACCGGACGGCCCTGCGCCTCGGACGGCGTATGCGCGAGCGTCTCGGTCAGCCAATCCAGCGCCTCGGGCGGCAGAAGCATCGCCGAGTTTGCCACCGAGAGATTGACGCCCAGCCCGATATTCTCGCCCACCAGATGCTGCGCGATCACCCGGCCCGGCAGCGCCGCATAGGGCTGCGGGCCATCGGCGAACTCTCCCAGACGATCCTCGGTGTCGAAGACGAGGACGAAATCGCCCTCTTCGGTGGAGAACACCTGCGGCTTGATGTTTTCGTCCTCGGGCTCTTCCTCGAGAAGCAGGAACAACTCGGCATCGGCGAGACGGTCGAACACGGCAAGGCGCTTGGCCTCATTGTCGGGTTCGGCTTCCATCGCGGCATGGGCGCGGTCATAGGGGGTCATGTCAGCTCCTTCACCCGCGCGCGCAGGACCGGCAGCAGGTCGGCCTCGAACCACGGGTTTTTCTTCAGCCATCCCGTATTGCGCCAGGACGGATGAGGCAAGGGGAAGAGGCGCGGCGCGTGGTCTCGCCACCCCATCACGGTCTGGGTCACGTTGCGCGTGCCCAGATGCCAGCGCTGCGCGGCACCGCCCACCAGAAGCGTCAGATCGACCGGACCGATCTCGGCCATGACACGGTCGCGCCATGTCTCGGCGCAGATCAAAGGCGGCGGCAGGTCCGACCCCTTCGCGTCATAGCCCGGAAAGCAGAACGCCATTGGCGCGATCGCGATGCGGGTCGTGTCGTAGAAGGTCTCGCGGTCCACGCCCATCCAGTCGCGCAGACGGTCCCCCGAGCGGTCATTGAACGGCACACCCGTCTCATGCACCCGAAGCCCCGGCGCCTGCCCCACGATCAGCACTCGCGCCCCCGCGCCGAACCACGCGACAGGACGTGGAGAATGCCCCGTGGCCGTCGCACGGAACCGCGCCGCGCAGATGCGACAGGCGCGGATGTCCTCTTGCACCGGTCGGGTCATAGTTTCCTCTCTGGTGTCAATGTGTTCCTCGTTGCATAACCCTCCTCCAAGTGAACATAATCCTGCCCAAATCCAAGGTTAGGTGGGTTCTCAGCCTGCGCCCCCCGTGATTTAGTGGCGAGACGCGTATAATTGGAGACCCGGACCGAGAGCTTATGATCGTATTCGAGAACGTCTCCAAATCCTTCTGGACCGGTAAGCAGCGCAAGGTGATCCTAGAACGCGCGAGCTTCCGTGTAGAATTGGGCCATAGCCTCGGCATTCTCGCACCCAACGGCACCGGAAAGACCACGATCATCAACATGATGGCAGGGCTGGAAAAGCCCGACGAGGGCGACATTCGCCGCACCAGCCGCGTCTCGTTCCCGCTGGGCTTCATGGGCGGCGTCGTCTCGAAACACTCGGCGCGCGAAAACGCCCGCTTCATCGCGCGGCTCTACGGGCTCGACCCCGATTACGTCGAAGCCTTCTCGCGCTGGCTGACAGGCATCGCGGAATATTTCGACCAGCCCGTGGGCACTTACAGTTCGGGGATGCGCGCGCGGTTCACGTTTTCCCTGCTTCTGGCGCTGGAATTCGACATTTACCTGATCGACGAGGGGATGCCCTCGACCACCGATGTGGAGTTCAACCGAAAGGCAGGTTCGATCCTGCGCGACCGGCTGCGCGATTCCACCGTGGTCGTGGTCTCGCACCAGCCCGCCACGATCGAGAAATTCTGCAATCGCGCGGCAGTGCTGCGCGACGGGCAACTTTATCAGTTCGACACTCTGGAAGAAGCGAAGCGGTTGTATGACTACCAGTCCTAAGGCCCCGAAATTCCGTATCCGCCGCGATGGTCCGGTGATCACGGGGAGCGATGGCTCGCTGCAACTGGGCGCTATGCCGCTGCAATCGGGCGCGGGCTACGCCGCCTCCGAACCTGCCACGCCGCGCGCTTCCAACGCCTCCGCCGCCTCCGCTGCGCAAAGCGCGCCTTCCTCGGAGGCACCGCAGCCGCAACGGCAGCGCAAGCCGG
>NZ_DFRG01000110.1:0-9815 GCF_002378135.1 Thioclava sp. UBA3469 | reverse complement strand
GCAACGGCAGCGCAAGCCGCAACCGCAGCGCCAGCCGGACGATCCCTCCAACCTGTTCGAGCCGCAGGATGACGGGTTCGGCGATCAGAAATTCCCGACCGCAGGCCAGACCGACTCCGAGGTGATCGACGCGGGCCAGCGCACCCCCGAGGAAGAAATCGACGCGATCCGCGCCGAAGGGCTGACCGGCCGCCAGTTGCGGCTCGCGCGTCGCATGGCCCAGAAACACGGCGTTCAGGCCAGTTCCGATTTCGAGGCCGTGCTGCTTCTGCGCCGCCGCGGGATCGACCCGTTCGACCGCTCGAATATCGTGGCGCTGGTGAAACCCGGCGAGGCGGAAGCGACCTCGCGGGCGCTGGCGCGCACCGACGGGCCGGGCGCCGATACCCGCGTGAACCTGCCGCAGACGATCAAGCAGGGTCAGGTCCCCTCCACCGAGGTAATGAACGCGGACCGCCGCGCCGCCGAGATCCTGCGCATCCAGCGCGACATCGCCAAACGCCGCCGCCGCAAGCTGATGCTGCTGGGCGCGCGGCTGGGCTTCTTCGTGGTGCTGCCGACGCTGATGGCCGCCTATTACTACTTCGCGATGGCCACGCCGATGTATGCGACGAAATCGGCCTTCGTGATCCAGAAAGCCGAAGGGATGGGCAATTCCGGGCTGGGCTCGCTGTTCTCGGGCACGCAGCTCGCCACCAATCAGGACTCGGTCACGGTGCAGTCCTATCTGCAATCGCGCGATGCGATGAAGCGGCTCGACCGCGATCAGGGGTTCAAGCAGATCTTCGAGGATCAGAGCATCGACCCGCTGCAGCGGCTGCCGGAAAATGCGACCGACGAGCAGGCCTACCGGCTCTATTCCAAGATGGTGCAGATCGGCTACGACCCCTCCGAGGGCATCGTGAAGATGGAAGTGGTCGCCCCCGATCCGGCGAAATCGCAGAAATTCTCCGAGTCGCTGATCTCCTATGCCGAACAGCAGGTGGACCAGCTGACCTCGCGGCTGCGCGACGACCAGATGAAGGGCGCGCGCGAAAGCTATGAGGATGCAGAGGCCAAGGTCTTCGCGGCGCAATCCAAGGTGCAGCAGCTGCAGGAAAAGGTCGGAGTGCTCGATCCCGTCAGCGAAAACTCGATGGTGATGGGTCAGGTCGCCAATCTGGAAAACCAGTTGCAGCAGAAGCGTCTCGAACTGGGGCAGCTGCTCGACAATCCGCGGCCCAATCAGGCGCGGGTCGCGGGCGTGCAGGGCGACATCAAGCGCATTCAGGCGCTTCTCGACACCACGCGCGGCCAGCTGACGACCGCGCGGCAATCCACGGGGGGCGAGTCGCTTGCTGCCGTCACCGGCCAGCTGCAGATCGCTCAGGGCGAGTTGCAGACCCGGCAGATGCTGCTGTCGGCGGCCGCCCAGCAGATGGAAACCGCCCGGATCGAGGCGAACAAGCAGGTGCGCTATCTGGAGATGGGCGTGCGCCCCGTCGCCCCGGACGAGCCCACCTATCCGCGCGCTTTCGAGAACACACTGTTGGCTTTCCTGATCTTCTCGGGCATCTATCTGATGCTGTCGCTCACAGCTTCGGTCCTGCGCGAGCAGGTCTCGAGCTGACCGCTGAGCGGCCCGTCACGAGGCTGCGGAGAGAGATATGAAAGACGTGAAAATCGGCGGGCTGACCGTCTCGAACGACCGCCCGCTGACGGTGATCGCGGGGCCCTGCCAGCTGGAAAGCCGCGAGCACGCGATGATGATCGCGAAGGAAATGGCCCGTGCCTGCGATCAGGCGGGCGCGCAGTTCATCTTCAAGGCGAGCTACGACAAGGCCAACCGCACCAGCCTCAAGGGCAAGCGTGGCCTCGGCATCGACGCGGGTCTGAAGATCCTCGAAGAGGTGCGCGCAGAGATCGGTTGCCCGGTGCTGACCGACATCCATGACGCCGAACAGGCCCGCATCGCGGGTGCCGTGGTCGATGTGATCCAGATCCCGGCCTTCCTGTGCCGTCAGACCGATCTGCTGCTCGCCGCGGGCGAGACCGGCTGCGTCGTGAACATCAAGAAGGGCCAGTTCCTCGCGCCGTGGGACATGCCGAACGTGGCCGACAAGGTCGCCTCGACGGGCAACGAGAAGATCCTGCTGACCGAGCGCGGCACGTCGTTTGGCTACAACACGCTGGTCGCCGATATGCGCGGCCTGCCCGAGATGGCCAAGACCGGCTACCCGGTGATCATGGATGCGACCCATTCGGTGCAGCAGCCCGGCGGTCAGGGCGGTTCCTCGGGCGGTCAGCGCGAATTCGCCCCGGTGATGGCGCGGGCCGCCGTCTCGCTCGGCATCGCAGGCGTGTTCATCGAGACCCACGAGGCGCCCGATACCGCGCCGTCCGACGGGCCGAACATGATCCCGCTGAACCAGATGCCGAAGCTGGTGCAGACTCTGATGGAGTTCGACCGGATCGCCAAGGACGACCCGATCCGGCTGTAAGCGCCCATAGAAAAGGGCACGCGAGAGACCCGCGCGCCCTGCCCTGTTCTTTGCGATCGGATCAGGCGTCAGCCACGACCTCGGCGCGCTGCTTGCCCAGACCTTCGATCTCCAGCTCCACCACGTCGCCCGGACGCAGGAAGCGCGGCGTCTCCATACCCATAGCGACGCCCGGAGGGGTGCCGGTCGAGATCACGTCGCCCGGATGCAGCGTCATGAACTGGCTGAGGTAGCTCACCAATTTCTTCACCCCGAAGACCATCGTCTCGGTCGAGCCGTTCTGCATCACCTCGCCATTCACGCTCAGCTTCATCGCCAGCTTCTGCGGATCGGCCACGGAGTCGCGCGTCACGAGATACGGACCGAGCGGGCCGAAGCTGTCGCAGCTCTTGCCCTTGGTCCACTGGCCCGCGCGATCCTTCTGATAGCTGCGCTCGGAAACGTCATTGGCGAGCACGAAACCCGCGACGTAATCCATCGCATCTTCTTCCGAGACGTATTTCGCGGGCTTGCCGATCACGATGCCCAGCTCGACCTCCCAGTCGGTCTGCTCGGAGCCGCGCGGCAGCACGATCGGGTCGTTCGGGCCCTGAATCGCGGAGGTGGCCTTCATGAAGATCAGCGGCTCTGGCGGCACCTGCGAACCGGATTCCGCGGCGTGGTCGGCATAGTTCAGCCCGATGCAGATCATCTTGCCGATCCCGGCCACCGGCGCGCCCAGACGCGTGCCATCGGGCACGACGGGCAGCTCCGACGCATCGAGCGAGCCGATCGCGGCCAGCCCGTCATCCGAGAGCACCGCGCCCCCGATATCGGCCACCTGTCCCGACAGATCGCGGATCACGCCCTGATCGTCCATCAGCCCCGGTTTCTCGGCCCCGATCAGCCCATGACGCAGAAGTTTCATGTGATGTCCTCCTTCATTTTGGCGGCATCAAGCCCGCGCAGCGGCGAAGATGCAAGGGCGTCAGCGGACATGAAGGATGAAAATCCCGAGTAGGACCATGAGCGCGATCACAAGCGCGAAGAGCAGCAGATCGGGCCAGTTGGTGCCTTTTTCGTCCGGCGCTTCCTCGGCGTCGATCAGCGCACGCAGCATCCGCATCCGCACGAAGGCGAGGATCACCACCACCCCGCCGCTCAGCACCATCGCGAGATCGGACCAGCCGGGAATATCTGCGCGGGTCAGCTTGGCAGCCGTCAGCCCGACGCCGACGATCGCAATGGCCGTGCGCAGCCAGGCCAGGAAGGTCCGCTCATTCGCGGCATGATCCTTGAAACTCTCCTGCGAAGCCACTGCCGAACCTGCCTTTCCATCGCACCTGTCGCGGCGCGCCGTGGGCGTGCCTGTGAGGCTGCCCTTCGCGCCGCTCGTGCATCGGAATCGCCCCGAGGCCCCGGTCGGTTCCCCGGCCCCGCAAATTGGCACGCCGCCCTTCCCCTTGGAACTTCGGCCCACGCTTCAACCCGTCTCACGGCAAACGTGAGGTGCGGATCACGCATTCGTTGCCCCGATCAGTACCGCGGGAGCACATTGCGAGCGCCCCAACGACAGCTTTGCGCTTGAAAAATAAGGCGCACCCGGACCCGTGCGCTTCCCGCGCCGGAAAGCATGCCGCAGGGTCCGTTCAACCAAATTCATCATCGCGTGAGGTGAGGTGGTCGCGCCCCCGTGACTGCATCATCCTTAGCGTTCGCGAACATACGGCCCCGCGCCACATGGTCGTGATCGTCCCTGCGCGGGCGTCGGTGCGCCCGACATCTGCAAACATATGCATGTTTGGAACTGATCACGCTGCCGTGCATTGCTCGTGAAAGAGACATGAAAACAAACCGACCAACCGGGCTAAAGGGAGAATGGAACAGTGACGAGCATCCACGCGTCGCACCGGCTCGGCCCGGGTCAAGTCTGACACCGGAGCCAGCCTATGCAAATCACCGAAACGCTCGGCCTGCTGCTCGCGCTCAGCTTCGTCATCTCGCTTCTGGCGTTGACGATCCTGATCTGGGCGATCGCGAACAAGCAGGTCCATACGCCAGACGCCGATGACGCGCGGACCATTTTCGAGCCCGGCGAGGGCGCGGATATCGACTATCCCGACAAACCCCACCATTTCGACACCGCCCGCAGCGGCATCGACGCGAATTCCTCCAGCGTCGTGATGTGGCTCATCGCGGCGGCGGTGTTCTGGCTGATCTACGGCTCGCTACACGGGCTGGCCGCCTCGCTGGAGCTGCACCTGCCCGACCTGATGTCGGGGACCGCGCAGATGACCTTCGGGCGCATGCGCACGGTGCACCTGAACTCGGTCGCCTATGGCTGGGCGAGCCAGGGCGGGCTTGCGGCCGTGTGTTGGATCATCCCGCGCATCTTCCGCACCAACCTGCGCATGACGGGCCTTCTGAAGGTCGGGATCGTGCTGTGGAATATCGGTCTGGCGGCTGGCGTTCTGGCCATCGCGAACGGCTGGACCGACGGTCTCGAATGGCTCGAGATCCCGTGGCAGATCGACATCATCCTCGCGGCTGGCGCGGCGTGCTTCGTGGCCCCGCTGATCGCGACCGCGAAGAACCGCAACGTCCATCACATCTATGTCTCGGGCTGGTACTTCCTCGCAGGCGTGCTGTGGTTCCCGGTGCTGTTCATCGTCGCCAACATCCCCGGCGTCCATCACGGCGTCGAGCAGGCCACGATGAACTGGTGGTATGCCCATAACGTGCTGGGCCTGTGGCTGACGCCGCTGGGCGTGGGCACGGCCTATTACTTCATCCCGAAAATCATCGGCAAACCGGTCTATTCCTATGCGCTTTCGCTGGTGGGCTTCTGGGCGCTGGCGCTGTTCTACAGCCAGGTCGGCATCCATCACCTGATCGGCGGCCCCGTCCCCACCTGGCTGGTGACGCTTTCGGTCGTGCATTCGGTGATGATGTTCGTCCCCGTCATCGCGGTGGCGATCAACCAGCACGTCACGGTGGCGAGCAACCTCTGGGCGCTCAAGGAGTCGATGCCGCTGCGCTTCATCTCCTTCGGGGCGGTGATGTACACGCTGGCCTCGTTCCAGGGCTCGATCGAGGCGCTGCGCTCGGTCAACACGATCACCCACTTCACCCATTACACGGTGGCGCACGCGCATCTGGGCGCCTATGCCTTCGTGTCGCTGGTGCTGATGGGCGCCATCTACCAGATCGTGCCGCGCGCAACGGGCAAATACTGGCCCTTCCCGCGCATGATCGCATGGCACTTCTGGCTGAACGTGATCGGCTTTGCCGTCTACTTCTTCTCGCTGACCATCGGCGGCATCCTGCAGGGCCTCGCCCAGCTCGATGCGACCAAGCCCTTCGCCGACAGCGTGATCCTGCTCAAGCCCTATCTCGAAGGCCGCTCGCTCGGCGGCGGGCTGATGACGCTGGGCCACGTTCTGCTGGCGATCAACCTCATCGCGATCGGCTTCGCCAAGAAGACCCGTGAGACCGAAACCGAAAACATGGTGGCTGCAGAATGAACCGCTATCTCCCTCTCGCAATCACGGCGCTGGCGATCCTTGCGCTCGCGACCCTGTTCCTGGTGATCGCGCCGGGCATGCAGATCAGCGCGCAAGGCCCGTCGCAGGGGCTCAAACCCTACACCGAGGCCGAGGCGCGCGGACGTGCCGTCTATGTCTCGATGGGCTGCCTCTACTGCCACTCGCAGCAGCCGCGCTCGCTGGCGCAGGCCCCCGATGCCGAACGTGGCTGGGGCCGGGCCTCGGTCGCGGGCGACTATGCCTATGACGACCCCCACCAGCTGGGCACGATGCGCACCGGGCCGGACCTGATGGATATCGGCGACCGCCTGCCCTCGCAGGCCTGGCAGCTGACCCACCTCTACCAGCCCCGCGCCATTGCGAGCTGGTCGATCATGCCCGCCTATCCCTACCTCTTCGAGCATAAGGACAAGGCCGGGCCCGACGATGTGGTGGTCAAGCTGCCCGCGCAATACGCGCCGAAATCCGGTGTGATCGTGGCCAAGCAGGATGCGCTCGACCTCGTGACCTATCTGCAGGGCATGAAGCGCCAATACGCCCCGCCGAAGGACGGCCTGCGCGACAACGGCTACGCGCTGATCGCCGAAAAGCAACGCGACGCGACCGATGCCACCACGGCCTCGAACTGAGACCAGGGAGACAAGAATGACCGATAAGAAACCCGATCCCCGGCGTCCCGACGAAACTTTCGAGCCGTTCGAGGAAACCCGCCGCATCCCATGGCCCGTCTATTCGATCGCGATCGCGCTCGCGATCTGGGGGGTGATCATGCTGGTTCAGACCAGCACCGCCGTTCAGGTCGCCGACAAGACGCAAGAAGAGGTGGCCAAGGAGGATAGCACCAAACTCGCTCAGGCCGCCGCGCCCGATCTGGACGCGGGCAAGACGCTGTTCGCCGATAATTGCGCCACCTGCCACGGCGACGCAGGCGAAGGCGTGGCTGGCGCCTTCCCTCCGCTGCACGGCTCGGATGTCGTGAAGCTGGGCGGCGCGAAAGCCGTGACCCATATCGTGATGCGCGGCATCGGCGGCGAGCTCAACGTCAATGGCGACGGCTATGAGGGCCAGATGCCCGCCTTCGGCTCGGTTCTCAGCGACACCGAGATTTCCGAAATCGCGTCCTATGTCGCGACCGGGCTCAATGACGACGCCAAGACGATCAGCGCCCCCGAGGTGGCCGATATCCGCAAGGTCGCCGGTGACAAGGACCCCTTCGATGGCGGGGCCGGGCTTGCCGGGCTGATCAACGACCTGCCCGCGCAGCCGAACTCCGAAGCGGCCGATCAGGGCGCCGATTCCGAGCGTGTCGCACAGCTCGTGGGCAAAGGCACCGACACCGTCTGGGCCTGCGCAAGCTGCCACGGCGACAAGGGCGAGGGCATCGAGACCGTGCCGCGTCTGGCTGGCCTTCCGGCGCCCTATCTGGCCAAGCAGCTGCATGACTTCCAGAGAGGCACCCGGTTCAACGACTCGATGGCCTATGTCGCGAAGGGTCTCAGCGATCGCGAGATCGGCGAGCTCGCCAATTACTACGCGAGCATGAGCAGCCCCTCGGGCGCGAAACCGTCCCTGCAGGGCGATCTCAAACGCGGTGCGCAGCTCGCCAAACAGGGCGACTGGTCGATCGGCGTTCCGGCCTGCTTCACCTGTCACGGCCCCTCGGGCGTCGGCGTCGCGCCGAACTTCCCCGGGATCGCTGCGCAACAGCCCAGCTACGTCGCGCATCAGCTCGCGATGTGGGCGGGCGGTTCGCGCCATAACTCGCCGCTCGGCCTGATGGCGGGGATCGGCAAGGCCCTGAACGACTCGGATCGCCGCGCCGTGGCCGACTACCTCGCGTCGCTCGCCCCGATGCCGGCGATGGACAAAACCGAACTGGCCGCGATGGAGAGCAACATCCCGGTCCGTGAAGGAGTGGATCAATGAGTAACAAGCACCCGTCCGATATCCCTCCGCGCGGAGAGACCAAATCCTCCCGCGGGCAAACCGTGCTGCGGGCGATCCTCGCAGTGGGCGGCGGCCTCGTGCTGGTCGTGCTGGGCTCGCTCCTCGTCGATTTCGGCCTTGCCCCCAGCTGGCTGACCGGCGCCACCCGCGACCAGAGCGAAGCCGAGACCGCCGCGGCGCAAAGCGGCGGCGACGGCAAGCAGGCCGCGCTGTTCCAGCCGCCTGCGGAAAGCACCATCCCCGATGACGATTTCGGCAAATCGGTGCGCCGCGGCATGGCGATCTTCAACGATACCGGCACCAACGCGCATGACTTCGTGGGCAACGACCTGTCCTGTTCGAACTGCCACCTCGATGCGGGCCGTCAGGCCTATTCCGCGCCGATGTGGGCCGCCTACCCGGTCTATCCGAAATATCGCGGCAAGAACAAAATGGTGAACACCATGGAGGACCGCATCAAGGGCTGCTTCACCTATTCGATGAACGCCCAAGGCTCGCCCTCGGGTGGCCCGCCGCCCTATGGCTCGGATGTCTATCGCGACCTGCAGGCCTATTTCTTCTGGATGTCCAAGGGCCTGCCCACGGGCGAGAAACCGGAAGGCGCAGGCTTCGGCAAGATCGACAAGCCCGCGCAAGAGCCCTCGCGCCAGCGCGGCGAAGAGGTCTTCGCTCAAAACTGCGCGGTCTGCCACGGCGCCGACGGTCAGGGCCAGAAGGACATCAACGGCAAGGTCGTCTTCCCGCCGCTCTGGGGGCCGCACAGCTTCAACTGGGGGGCTGGCATGCACAAGGTCGACGCCGCCGCTGCCTTCATCAAGCACAACATGCCGTTGTCGGAGCCGAACAAGCTCAGCGTGCAGGAAGCCTGGGACGTGGCCGCCTTCGTCGACAGCCATCCGCGCCCGAACGACCCGCGCCAGATTGGCGACGTGACGGTGAAGGACGCCTTCGACAAATGGCACCACAAGCACCAGGGCTTCTACGGCAAGGAAGTCGATGGGGAGCTGATGGGTCCGGGCTACCCGTCCGGCGACCAGGCCTCCGTGCCCGCGCAAAACGAAAACTCGGGCGGCTAAGCCTTTCCCTTAGACGACCCGATCGGGCCGGCGCAGCGATGCGCCGGCCCATTTTTTTGCGCCCCTCTCATCGCTCCGTGCGCTTGCCTTTGGCGGCCTGCGCTGCAATATGTATGGCGGAACATATCGAAGGAGGCCCCATGTCCCTGCCCCGCATCCTCGCCCTTGCGCTGATCCCGGCGAGCCTCGCGCTGCCCGCCCGCGCAGATGACGTCACGATCTTTGCCGCCGCCTCGATGAAGACCGCGCTCGATCAGGTGGCGAAAGGCTGGGAAGCCAAGACCGGCGATGTGGCGCATATCTCCTACGCGGGCTCAGGCGCGCTGGCCCGTCAGATCGCCGCCGGGGCACCGGCCGACATCTACATCTCCGCCAATCCCGGCTGGATGGAGACGGTCGCGAAGACAGGCCGCATCGAGACGCAAGCGGACCTGCTGGCCAACCACCTCGTGCTGATCGCCCATGACCCGAAGGCCGCGCCGGTGAAGATTTCTCTGGATCTGGACATCAAAGCGCTCCTGCAGGGCGGCAAGCTCGCGATGTCGCTGGTGAACGCGGTGCCCGCAGGCCAATACGGCAAGGCGGCGCTCGAGCATTACGGCCTCTGGACCAAGGTTGCGCCGGAAGTCGCGCAGGCCGACAACGTGCGCGCGACGCTGGCGATGGTGGCGCTTGGCGCAGCCCCCTACGGGATCACCTACGCGACCGATGCCGTGGCCGAGCCGCGCGTGCATGTCGTGGCGACCTTCCCTGCGGACAGCCACCCGCCGATCCGCTACCCCGCGGCC
>NZ_DFRG01000077.1:12848-13224 GCF_002378135.1 Thioclava sp. UBA3469 | reverse complement strand
GGGTCGGGCGCGGCCCGGGGCTGGACGCCCCGCGCCAAGGACGCAGCACCAAAACGAAAAACGCCCGGCCGATCCGACCGGGCGCTTCCTGTTCTTTCGCCTGCTCTCAAGCGGCTTCGTTCGCATCCTCGGGCTGCTTCGCGCCGGTCATGTAGGCCACCGCATCCGACATCGAATGGTTTTTCGGATCGATCACGCAAAGCCGCTTGCCCAGCCGGTGGACGTGGACCCGATCCGCCACCTCGAAGACGTGCGGCATGTTGTGCGAGATCAGGATGATCGGCAGACCTTTTGCCTTGAGATCAAGGATCAGGTTGAGCACCTGACGGCTCTCCTTCACGCCGAGCGCCGCCGTCGGCTCGTCCATGATGATCAC
>NZ_DFRG01000077.1:10191-12542 GCF_002378135.1 Thioclava sp. UBA3469 | reverse complement strand
CGTCGGCTCGTCCATGATGATCACTTTCGACCCGAAAGCCGCCGCGCGGGCCACCGCCACGCCCTGACGCTGGCCACCCGACAGCGTTTCGACCGCCTGATCGATGTCCTGAATGGTCGCCAGCCCCAGATCGTTCAGCTTCTCGCGGGCGAAGGCGCGCATCGCGGGCTTGTCTAGCATCCGCAGCCATTTGCCCATCGGACCGGCGCGGCGCAACTCGCGCCCGACGAACATGTTATCGACGATCGACAGCGCGGGAGAAAGCGCGAGCGTCTGGTAGACCGTCGCGATCCCGGCATCCTGCGCCTCGAGCGGGCTCTTGAAGGAGATCGGCTTGCCTTCCAGCTTGATCTCGCCCTCGTCGGCCGTAACGGCCCCGGAAATCGCCTTGATGAGCGAGGATTTCCCGGCCCCGTTATCGCCGATCACGGCAAGGATTTCGCCCGGGTAGAGATCGAAGTCGCATTCGTCGAGGGCGGTGACGCGGCCATAGCGTTTGACCAGACCGCGTGCGGTGAGAATGGGTTCTTGCGTCATGCCGAAACCTTTCTGATCCATTGGTCGATAGCGACCGCGATGATGATGAGCCAGCCGATGGCGAAGACCTGCCAGAGCACGTCCACATTCGCGAGCCGCAGCCCCGACTGGAACACGCCCACGATCAGCGCCCCGAACAATGCGCCGAGGATCGAGCCGCGCCCGCCGAAGAGCGAGATGCCCCCGATCACCACGGCGGTGATGGAATGCAGGTTCGCCTCGTAGAAGGCCTGCGGCGAGATCGAGCCCACGCGGCCGATCGATGCCCAGGCTGCGATCGCGCAGACGAGACCGGCGAGACCGTAGACCGACAGCAGCGTGCGGTCGGTGCGGATGCCCGCGAGTTCCGCCGCCTCCTTGTCGTCGCCCACGGCATAGACGTGGCGACCCCAAGCGGTCTTGTTCAGCAGATACCAGAGCACGAGGAACACCACGACCATCAGGACCGAGCCATAGGTCAGCCGCGCATTGCCGACGGTGATCGTGTTGCCGAAGAATTTCAGGAGAGGCGCGAACTTATCGATATCCTGCGAGCGGATCGACTGCGCGCCCGAAAGCCACAGGTTCAGCGCGTAGAAGATCGACCAGGTGCCGAGCGTGGTGATGAAGGGCGGCAGTTTCACCTTGGTGACGAGGAAGCCGTTCAGCAAACCGGCGCCGGTGCCGCCTGCGAAGGAAATCAGCAGCGCGATCGGTGCGGGGACGCCCATATAGACGGCAAGGTTGCCGGCGATCACCGACATCAGCACCATGATCGCGGCCACCGACAGGTCGATGCCTGCGGTCAGGATGATCAGCGATTGCGCCGCAGCCAGCATCCCGATGATCGAGACCTGCTGCATGATCAGGGTCAGGTTGAAGGCGGAAAAGAACTTGCCCCCTGCGACCAGGCCGAACACGGCGACGGACAACAGCAGCACGATCACCGGCACCATCGTCGGATTGCCGTGCAACCCGTGCTGGATCGTGCCGAGAAGCCCGCGTTTCTTACTCTTGAAGGCCGCGACGGTCTTGTCGCTTTGGTCGAGGCCGTGCTCGAAGGACTGGCCGCGAGGCGGAACGGTCTGGGTCATGTCCGTCATCCTCTTTGTGCAATGTGGGGTGAAGGGCCGTCACCCGGCCCAATGGAAAGGGCCACCGCGCGCGGCGGCCCCTCCGATCTTTCAGGCGGGGATCAGCCCCAGCACTGCTTCAGGCCTTCTTCCGACGAGATCGAGTCGATGCCATCGACCGGCTGGTCGGTGATCAGCGTCACGCCGGTGTTGTAGAAGTCGAGACCTTCGGAGTTCTGCGGCTTGGTGCCGTCCTTGGCGAAGGCCGCGATCGCTTCGATGCCCATCGAGGCCATCTTCAGCGGGAACTGCATCGAGGTCGCGCCGATGATGCCTTCCTTGACGTTCTGCACGCCCGGGCAGCCGCCATCGACCGAGACGATGATCGCCTGATCCTGCATGCCGACCGATTTCAGCGCCTCAAAGGCACCGGCGGCAGCGGGCTCGTTGATCGTGTAGACGACATTGATGCCCGGATCCTTCTGAAGAAGGTTCTCCATCGCGGTGCGGCCGCCCTGCTCGTTGCCGTTGGTCACGTCGTGGCCGACGATACGCGGATCGTCTTCGTCGCCGATCTTCTTCTCGTCTTTGATGTCGATGCCGAAGCCCTTCATGAAGCCCTGATCGCGCAGGTAATCGACCGAGACCTGGCTCGGGTTGAGGTCGAGGAAGCCGATCTTCGCATCCGCGGCCTTATCGCCCATTTTCGCCTTGGCCCACTGGCCGATCAGCTCGCCTGCCTTGAAGTTGTCGGTGGCGAAG
>NZ_DFRG01000077.1:9555-9877 GCF_002378135.1 Thioclava sp. UBA3469 | reverse complement strand
CTTGAAGTTGTCGGTGGCGAAGGTCGCATCCGCAGTGTCGGCGGGCTCGAACGGGGTGTCGAGCGCGATCACCAGCGCACCAGCCTCGCGCGCCTTCGTAACCGCAGGCGCAAGCGCACGGCTGTCGGACGGGGTGATCAGGATACCCTTGGCGCCTGCCGCGATGCAGCTTTCGACCGCCGCGACCTGGCTTTCCACGTCGCCGTCGAGCTTGCCCGCATAGGTGTTGAGCGTGATGCCCATCTCTTTGGCCTTGGCCGAGGCACCCTCTTTCATCTTCACGAAGAACGGGTTGGTGTCGGTCTTGGTGATCAGGCAGGCG
>NZ_DFRG01000077.1:8029-9246 GCF_002378135.1 Thioclava sp. UBA3469 | reverse complement strand
TCGGTCTTGGTGATCAGGCAGGCGGTGGTTTCCGCCCAAGCGCCCGTCGCCATCAGCCCAAGCGCGGTCGCACCGAGAATTGCGGTTTTCTTCATCATGTCAGGTCTCCTCCCAGAAACAATTCAGCCGTCTCTCCGATCGGCTTCGAGGCAAATCATGTGCGAAGACGGGGCGACTCGTCAATAGATAAATCACGTGGATTTATTAATTGACAGAACACCCTCTGGAAGCCGATAAATACTCAGCGTAACTTAAGCGCGAGCAGCCTCGGAGAATGAACTGTGCCCCAGCGCGTGATGGAAATGATCAAGACCGCCCCGGTGAAAATTGGCACGGATCATTCCTCGATGCGCAACCGCAACGAACGGCTGGTGATGTCGCTGATTCGCCGCCGCGGCGCCTTGGCGAAATCAGAGATCGCGCGGATGACGGGCCTCTCGGCACAGACCGTTTCCGTCATCATGCGTGCGCTCGAAGATGAAGGCTTCCTGCTGCGCTGCGACCCGGTGCGCGGCAAGGTCGGCCAGCCCACGGTGCCGATGCGCCTGAACCCGGAAGGCGCCTATTTTCTGGGCCTGAAGGTCGGACGCCGCCGCAGCGAGGTGATCCTGATCGACATGATGGGCACGCCGATCTCGCGCAGCGTCTCGCGCCACGACTACCCCACCGCCGCCGACACCATCGCCTTCGCGATCGACGCGATCGCGCGGATGGTGACGGAATTGCCTGCCTCGAAACGCGAGCGCATCTCGGGTCTCGGCATCGGCGCGCCGTTCCGGATGTGGGACTGGGGCGTCGCGCTCGGCCTCGACGAAAGTGCGATGGCCGATTGGCGCGAACGCGACATCCGCGCCGAGCTGGAGGCGATCTATCCCTTCCCCGTGGTGCTGGAAAACGACGCCTCCGCCGCCTGTTCGGCAGAGCTGTTGCTGGGCGACCAGACCCTGCCAGACGATTTCCTCTATGCGTTCGTGGGCTTCTTCGTGGGCGGCGGGCTGGTGATGAACGGCTCGCTTGTGACCGGTCCCAACAACAATGCGGGCGCGCTTGCCTCGATGCCGGTGCCCGACGGTCACGGCGGCCAGTGCCAGCTGCTCGACGTGGCCTCGCTCTCAGCTATCGAAGCGGCCATGGCGGAGCGCGGTCTCAATGCGAGCTTCCTCTGGGAGCGGCGCGACGAGTGGGAGCTTCCCGAAGACATCGTCGACGACTGGCTC
>NZ_DFRG01000077.1:0-7732 GCF_002378135.1 Thioclava sp. UBA3469 | reverse complement strand
AAGACATCGTCGACGACTGGCTCGCGAAAGCGGCGCGCGGTCTCGCGACTGTCGCCGCCTCCTCGGCTGCGCTGTGCGATCTCGATGCGATCGTGATCGATGGCTGGATGCCTGACGATTTGCGCGCGCGGCTCGTCGCCGCCACCGAAGCGGAACTGGCGAAGATCAACCTCTCGGGCGCGGGCGTTCCGATCGTGCGCGAGGGGCAGGTGGGCCCCGATGCCCGCGCGCTGGGGGCTGCAACCCTGCCGCTGAGCCTGCGTTTCCTGACCGAGATCGACCTGCCCGATCAGGCCGACTGACCCGGCGCGGCGAAGCGCAGCGAAACGATCAGGCCGGGCTGGTTGTCGGACAGCTCCAGCTCCGCCTCGTGCAGCCCTGCCACCGCCTGAACCAGCGCAAGCCCCAGCCCATTGCCCGGCGTCGTGCGCGAGCGTTCCAGCCGATAGAGCCTACGCAGAACCTTCTCGCGCTCCGCCGCAGGAATACCGGGACCATGATCGGCGACGCTGAGAATGATTGCGCCGCGCTCGCGAGACAGGCGCACCGCGATCTGCGGCGCAGGGCCACCGTGACGGATCGCGTTCTCGATCAGGTTCGACAGCATCTGCCCCAGCAGCCCCCGGTCGCCATGCACTATCAGCGGCGCATCGGGCCGTTGCAGGGTCAGCGCCCCGCCCGCCTCTTCGGCGCTCGCCTCGTAAAGCTCGGTGATATCGGCCGCGAGCGCGCCCAGATCGACCCGCGCGAACCGCGCCTTGGGGCTGCCGCCTTCGATCTGCGCAATCCGCAGGAGAGAATGGAACACGGCCACCGCGCGTTCGGCCTCGGTGCCCGCCTGCTCGGCCAACGCCCGGGGCGGTGTGTCCTCCGGCAAAGCCTCTTGCAGCTCCGACAGCAGCACGGAGATCCGCTGCATCGGCGTCTTCAGGTCATGCGCGATATCCGCCGAGACCTGACGCAGCGCCGCGACCGTCGCCTCCTGCGTCTCGGCCATCACGTTCAGCCGCGCCCCGATCCGCGCGAGGTCGTCGCCCTTCCGGGCCTTCACCTCGTCGCGCGGCACGCGCGCCTCCAGCCGCCCCTCGGTCAGATCGTCGAGCGTCTCTTCGATCGCGCTCACCCGTTTGCGTGCCCGCATCCCGACCCACGCGCCATAGGCGGCAGAGACCAAAAGCGACGGCACGAAGGAGAAAACGAGGATCGCGAGGAAGGTCGAGGTCAGTTCCGCAATCGGCGCGCGGCTCTCCCCGATCACCAGCAAGCCACCCGCAAGCGGCATGGTCAGCGTGAAATAGCCATGTTTCGACAGCGGCGCATATTCGGGATGCCGCGAGATGACCCAGCGGTCGCCCTGATGCGTGACCCGCACATTGCCGACCTGCCGCCCGTCCGACATGACGAAAGCGATGGCGCGCTCGGACGGGTCCGAGGCCCGCGCCTCCGCCGAGACGATCACCGAAAGCGTCTCGGGATTGGCGGCGACCTGAAACACCGCCGTCTGCTGCTTGAGATCGGCGCGGATCGAATCCTCGGTCGAGGAGCGCAGCGCGACATAGGCAAAGCCGAGCGTCACCAGAAGGATCGCGAAGACGATCCCCATCAGCCCGAGCGCCTGCCGCAGCGGCGTCGAGGCAAGAATTTCCGCGCGGTTCAGACGTGCCTTCATCAGCCCTCGATCCGGTAGCCCGCGCCGCGCACGGTGTGGATGAGGTCACGGTCGAACGGCTTGTCGACCTTGTTCCGGAGCCGCGAGATATGGGTCTCCACGACATTGGTCTGCGGATCGAAATTCAGATCCCAAACACCCTCCAGCAACATCGTCCGGGTCTGCACCCGGCCCTTGCGGCGCAGCAGGAATTCCAGAAGCGAGAACTCCCGCGGCAGAAGGTCGATCTCCTGCCCGCCGCGCGTTACCTTGCGTGCGATCAGGTCCATCTTCAGATCGCCTGCCTCGAGCATCACCTGCTCCGACTGCGCCTGCGGACGGCGCGCCAGCGCCGCAAGCCGCGCCGACAGCTCGCCGAAGGCGAAGGGTTTCACGAGGTAATCGTCGGCGCCTGCGTTGAGCCCCTCGATCCGGTCATCCACCCCGCCGATCGCGGTCAGAAAGATGATCGGCGTCGTGACCTTCGCCGCCCGGATCGCGCGGGTAATCGAGAGCCCGTCCAGCTCGGGCAGCATCCGGTCAATGATCATCACGTCATAGCTGCCGCCCAGCGCTTGGGTCAGCCCGTCGCGGCCATTCGCGAGATGGTCGACCGTGTGGCCCTCTTCGCGCAGGCCCCGTAGCACGTAATCGGCGGTGGTCGCGTCGTCTTCGATCAACAGCAGTTTCATCGCACTCGCTTTCTCGGTTCGCGACATATGTGGCCGATGCCACCGCACAAGTCACGCACCCCTCCCCTAAAGGTGAAAAGGATAACAGCTCTGCAATCTTCCCGCAGAGTCCCTGACAGGCTAGGCCCTCACATAGGGTGCATACCTGTCAACAAGGAGAGAAACATGCAGGACTTCCGAAAAGCCCCCCTGCTGCGCACCCTCGCCACCACCGCCATGCTCGGCGCAGGCGCCGTTGCGACGAGCGGTCTGGCACTGGTCCCGAACGTGGCCGCCGCCGAAACCTTCACCAACACCGTCGATCTGGTGAAGAAGGTGATGCCCGCCGTGGTCACCATCGAGATCAAGAAGCAGGCCAACGATCAGGAAATGGCCCAGATGGGGATGCCGCAGGATTTCCCCTTCGAGTTCTTCCAGCGTCGTTTCGGCATGCCCGACATGGGGCCGGGTCCCAACGGTCAGGGCCAGCAGATGCAACGTCCTGAGATCACCGGCCTCGGCACCGGCTTCATCATCCAGAAAGACGGCCATATCGTCACCAACGCGCATGTCGTCGACGGCGCCGAGAGCGTGAAGGTCACCTTCTCCGACGGCTCGACCGCGGATGCGAAAGTGATCGGCGAAGACAAGGCCACCGATATCGCCGTGGTCAAGGTCAACACCGACAAGGACCTGCCGACCGTGGGCTTCGGCGACAGCCAGACCGCACAAGTCGGCGAGCCCGTCGTGGCAATCGGCAACCCGTTCGGCCTCGGCACCTCCGTGTCGACCGGCATCGTCTCGGCCAAGGGCCGCGACTTGAAATCGGGCCCGTTCGATAACTACATCCAGACCGATGCAGCCATCAACAAAGGCAACTCGGGTGGCCCGCTCTTTGACGCCCAAGGCGAAGTGATCGGCATGAACACCGCGATCCTGTCGCCCACAGGCGGCTCCGTCGGGATCGGTTTCTCGGTGCCCTCCGACACGATCAAGGGCGTCGTCGCCGATCTGCAGAATGACGGCACCGTCAAGCGCGGCTTCCTCGGCGTGCAGATCCAGCCGGTCAGTGAGGACATCGCGGCGGCGCTGGGTCTCGACAAGCCCGAAGGCGTGCTCGTGGCCGATGTGTCGTCCGATACGCCCGCGAAGAAAGCTGGCCTGAAGCGCGGCGACATCATCGTCGGCGTCGATGGCAAGCCGATGAAAGAGCCCCGCGATCTGACCCGTGCGATCGGGTCCGACGCGCCGGGCACCGAAGTGCAGCTCTCGCTGCTGCGCGCGAACAAGCCGCTCACGCTCTCCGTCACTCTTGATGAGCGGCCCACCGAGAAGACCAAGTCATAATACTTGACGTCTATCGGTTAGAAGGCACGCCCGGAGCATCTGCTTCGGGCGTGTCTTTTAGTTTGGAGGGTCAGTTTGCGCCGTTGGGCGCGGCAGTCGATGCGGGCGCGGGCGCAGCGTCGGAGGTCGGCGGCGCGATCGTCTCCGCCACCTGATAAAGCCGCCAGTCGTCCTGCCGGAAATGCCGCTCCGCGATCTGGCTGAGACCGTCGGCGCCCTCGATCGGCTTCGCTGCGAGGATCAGACCGCCGGGATGATCCGCCATCCAGCGCCCCAGATCGGCGCTGTTGTCGAGCACCGTCACGGGTTTCTCAAGCCGCGCGACAAACGAGAACTGTCCCGCATAGCCGCGATCGGTGGTCGCCACGCCATTCTCGGAATGCGCGGCGATCAGGCTCGCGATCGGGGCCGGATCGTAGACTTTCCAAAGGATCGGCCAGACCATGATCTGAATGGCGATCAGCACCAGCGGCGCGACGAAGGCTTCGGCGAACCAGCCCTGCCGCGCCTTGAGCACGATCAGCGCACCACCCACGAGAAGCGCCACACCCGCGATCACGAAGAGCCACGAGCCGGTGCCCTCGGGCAGATCCGGGAACGCCCCGAAATGCACCGATGCGGCAGCGATCGCCGTCGCCACGCCGGGCAGAAGCCACAGCAGGCGCAGCCAGCGCATCCGACGCTCCGCCGTGGGCAACAGCCCCGACAGGATCAGCGCCAGCGCGGGCAGTTCCGGCACGAGGTAATGCGCCTGTTTGCCCGAGATCAGCGAGAAGGCGACAAATGCGGTGGCGAACCAGACCGCCACCATGCGCGTACCCGCATCCTCCCAGAGCCGCGAGGGTTTGAACGTGGCCAGCCCCGCGCGGCTCCAGCCCCACGGCCAGAGGAAGAAGGGCAGCAGCGCCACGAAGAACCAGACGGGGCGGCCGTGGGCGAAGCTTTCCACCATCCGCCCGGCGCTTTGCTTCCACAGGATCTGCTCGCGATATTCCGCCCCGCCGAAGATGATCGCCGGGCCGAGCCACAGCAGCACGATGCCGAACCCGATCAGAAAACCGAACCCGATCCGCGCATACCATTGCTTGAGCGCGGGCCGCTCCGCCCCCGTCGCCCAAAGCGGCATCAAAAGCGCGGTCGGCAGCACATGCACCAGGATCACCGGCCCCTTGGCGAAGACGCCGAAGGCCAACGCGATACCAAGCCCGATCACCGGGGCGAAGCGCTCCGTGTCGCGCATCGCCCAGACCGCGAGCATCCCTAGCAGCGTCGCCGCAGTCAGCATCGTGTCGAACATCGTCGTCGAGCCGAACAGCAGGAACACCCCGCTCGTCCCGAGGATCAGCGCGGCGAGCCCGGCGCGCTCGGGCTCTTCCGGCCAGAGCCTGCGCGCGAGCATCGCCACCAGTCCGACCGACAGCAGCCCGAAAGCGGGCGCGACCAGCCGCGCCGCCCATTCGCTGGGGCCCGTGACGCTCCAGACGATATTGATGAGCCAGAACAGAAGCGGCGGCTTGTCGGAATAGATCGCCCCGTTGAGATGCGGCACCAGCTTGGAGCCGCCCTGCCACATCTCCCAGGCGACGGTGACATAGCGCGTCTCGTCGATCGCCATTAGCGGGCGCATGACCATCAACACCACCGCGCTCAGCGCGAAAAGGAAAAGCGCCCCGATCAGGGGAACGCGCCAAGTGGTCGAACTCATAGGCGTGTCTTTCTGTCGTCTGTGTCGAAGGGTTCCATATTGCTTGACCCCCGAATGACCTCGCATGTCAAGCCACACGACCATCACGGCTTCAGGATACGGGCTCAAAACTAATTAAGAAAAACTTGGAACTGCCCGGAGAGGGCCGACGTTGGATGTCCGAAGATACAGAAGGGAGACACGTACCATGAAGAAGATGTTCCTCATCCTGCCGCTCAGCGCCACCGTTGCCGTTGCAGGCTGCCAGATGTCGCAACAAGACCGCGCTGCCGCGACCGGCGGTGTTGCCGGTGCCGCGATCGGCGCTGCTGTTTCGGATGACGGCGACCGCGTGCAGAACGCCGCGATCGGCGGCGCAGTCGGCACCGTTGCCGGCGCTCTGATCGGCAAAGCCAACCAGCCGGGTCAGTGCCGCTATCGCGACTCCTATGGCCGCGAGTACATCGCGCCCTGCTAAGGCCCCGCCACAGGTAACCTCGAAAACCGTTCGGACCCTCATCCGAACGGTTTTTTCATGCGCGCATGGCGGGATGTCCCGCAGACGTGACAAGCGCGGATTGTCGCACGCCATTGCCGCAGACCCTCTGCCCGGCTATCTCCACAGCCAAGCGCGACAGAGGAAAAGACCCCAAAATCCCTATGACAGACGCCACGACCGAAGCGCCGAAGCCGAAAGCCGTTCTTGCCCGTATCGCTCAGCCGGTGGCGGGGAAGTTGAAGCTCGCCGGTTGGCTCGGCGTAGCCTCGGCGCTGATCTGGCCCGCGCAGGCCGCTCTGATCGGCTTGGTTCTTGGCGATCTGGTCGCGCCCGGGGTTAGCCCCGCGCTTTCGCCGCTTGCCGGGGCCGCGGGTTTCGTGGCGCTGGCGCTCGTGCGGATTGCGCTCGACTGGGTTTCGCAGAAGCTTTCCGCCGATGCCGCCGAGGTCGTGCTGCGTGAAAGCCGCGAGACGTTGATCCGAAAGGCGCTGCGTCAGGCCAGCGGGGCCGCCGCGCTGTCGCCTGCGGAACTGGCCTCGCTCTCGGCGGAGAAGCTCGGCGCACTCGGTCCTTGGGCCACGCGCTACCAGCCCGCCTTCCTACGCGCCCGGATCATACCCCTCGCCTTCATCCTGCTCGCCGCCACGCAAAGCTGGGCGGTCGCGGGCATCTTGCTGATCGCGGGGCCGCTGATCCCGCTGTTCATGGCGCTTGTTGGCATGGCCGCGCAGGACGCCTCGGAAAAGCAAATGGTCGAGATCGGCTCTCTGAACCGCCTGCTGATCGACCGGATCGCCGCGATCACCGATCTGCGGCTCTTGGGCGCGGAGGCCCGCTCGCGCGCCGATCTTGAGACCAAATCCGAAGACCTCCGCGTCCGCACGATGGCGGTTCTGCGGGTGGCCTTCCTCTCCTCGACGCTTCTGGAACTGTTCGCCGCGATCGGCGTGGCGCTGGTCGCGGTCTATGTCGGCTTTTCGCTGATCGGCTGGATGAATTTCGGCACATGGGGCAGCAAGATGACCCCGGCCGAGGGGATTTTCCTGCTGATGATCGCACCCGAGTTCTTCCAGCCGCTGCGCGATCTGGCAGCGGCGTGGCATGACCGAGCCGCCGCGCTCGCCGTCGCCTCCGAGCTGGAGACGACCGAGACCGAAATCGCCAAGGCCAACACGCTGATGGGCACCGGCGGCGAAGGAACGGCGCCTACGCTTGGCCCCCTGCACTGGCACGGTCTGCAAATCCGCCCCGGCGAGGCCGCCGATCCGATCCCCCTGCCCGATGGCGACATCGCGCCGGGCGAGGCCGTGGCGATCACCGGGCCGTCGGGCGCAGGCAAGACGACGCTTCTGACCGCGCTGGTCGGGTTGATCCATCCCGAGGCCGGGGAGATCACGCTGGGCGAGACCACGCTGACAGAGCAAAACGCCGATGACTGGCGCGCGGCTTTCGGCTGGATTCCGCAAAGCCCGCGCTTCGCCGATGCGAGCCTGCGCGAGCTGATCACGCTGAACCGTCCCGGCGATCTCGATGCGGCGCTGGATGCCGCGCAGGCGACCGAGGTCGTCGCGGGCCTCCCCGGCGGGCTCGACGCCCGGCTGGGCGACATGGGCGGCGGCGTCTCGGGCGGCGAGGCGCGGCGTCTGCTGATCGCGCGCGCCCATTACGCGGGCCGCCCGATCGTGCTGGCGGACGAACCGACCGCCGATCTCGATGCCGCCTCCGCCGCCGGGATCGCCGCGCTGCTGGCAGACCTTGCGCGCGAACGGGCCCTGGTCGTTGCCACGCACGATCGACGAGTCGTCGCGCTGGGCGGCACGGTGGTGCGGCTGTGACGGAACACCAGCTCCTTGCCGACCTGCTCGAAGCCACCGGCGCCGGGC